>JAUILM010000374.1 GCA_030432855.1 Bacteroidia bacterium | reverse complement strand
CTTATACGTTGGGCAGATAGAAATGAATTACCGTACAAAGGGCCCATGCGTAGGTTTGGTATGTCCATTGATCATCCATCTTTCACACCCCCTGATAAGTATCGTTATGATTTTGCCATCCGAAGCACAGGTGCTTTGAAGACTGAAGGATTCATTGAGCAGGGGATGTTGGCCGGTGGAAAGTATGCAACTATACACGTTCAAGGGGACATACACCGTGTAGCGGAAGCCTGGGAATATTTATACCGGGTTTGGCTGCCATCCAGCCAGACTCTTCCTGCTGACCATCCATCGATTGAGGAATTTATTCAAGGACCTGAAGATATTGGATGGGATGTATTCAATCTCAAATGTCGTTTACCTGTAAACTAAGTAGTCATGATAAACCACTTCAAATTTTGTTGTTGCATAAGCATGTTCGCCCTGCTGTCCTGTTCTCCAGCCATACCTTCTTATCTGGAAGGTGAATGGCATGCCATTAATGGAAACGTTGTGGAAGTTTGGGAGCAGGTTTCTGCCGATCGCATGTCGGGGTTTTCCTATAAGGAGACCAGGGATAATGTGCTTGAAACATTAGAGATCGTACGGGAAGATGGTGAAATATCATATAAGGCAACGGTTCCGACACAAAATGATGGAAAGACGATACCCTTCAAACTTGTGTCAAAAAAAGGGAAACAGCGAGTCTTTGAAAATCCTCAACATGATTTTCCTCAAAGATTAATTTATGAATTGATTGCAGTAGATACCCTGCACGTAATGGTATTGGGAGCGAATGAGAAAGGGTTTGAAGTGTACTACGAGAAACGTGATTAGTCCTTGTTGCTCGCTCCAAAAATAGTGGCCTCAATGATTTCACAAAGTATGTGACCTACCATAATGTGCCCCTCCTGTATGTTAGGTGTATAGTCAGAAGGAATGGCAATGTGAAAATTCGAAAGGTTGAGCAAGGGATTATTACCTCGTCCGGTCATTCCCACTGTGATAAGTCCTCTGTCCTTGGCTACTTGCACAGCTTTTAAAACATTAGGAGATTTTCCAGATGTAGACAGCGCAATCAAAACGTCACCCTGAAAACCTTTTGCTTCCACGGCTCGCGCATATACATGGTCAAAATTATAATCGTTTGCAACTGCCGTCAGGTATGAAGTATTTACGTGTAGGGCTTCTGCAAATAGAGGAGGTCTGTCAATGAGATATCTTCCCGAAAGCTCTGCTGCGATATGCTGTGCGTCGGACGCACTACCACCGTTGCCACATAGAAGAATCTTATGACCGTTTTGCAGACACTCTATACAACACTCAGATACTTCCTGTATTTTCTGCTGAAGTACTTCGTCTTGGAGCATCAGGTTTACAAATTCCTGGTGCTGTGATATAGCGTCACGAATTCTTTTTACCATTTTCTTCCTTGCTATGCCTGGACGTACGTTTTAGGTGTACTGGCGGGCACACCCAGCAGTTCGCTTATTTGGTAATGGTTGCGGGTTGTAGAGTTTCTCGCTACTAATTCACCAATAAAACCGGTGAGAAAAAACTGACTTCCAATGATAAGCGCCAGGATACCAAAGTAAAATAAAGGTCTGTCCGAAATGCCTGTCTCATCCCACCATATTTTTGAAATTGAGAGATAGGCCAGGATACCAAACCCTACTATGAAGGTGAAAGTACCAATCGCACCAAAAAAATGCATGGGACGCTTCGAAAACTTGCCAACCAGTAAAATGGAAAGCATATCCAGTGGTCCGTTGATAAATCGGGATAATCCAAACTTGCTGGTGCCATACTTCCGGGCCTGGTGACTTACGACTTTTTCTCCAATTTTCTTGGACCCGCTCCACTTTGCCAGTACCGGCAGATAGCGGTGCATTTCACCATATACTTCAAAGCTCTTCACTACATCACCCCGGTACGCTTTCAATCCGCAATTGAAATCGTGCAATTTGATACCACTCATAGCTCTGAGGGCCGCATTGTACAATTTTGTAGGGATGGTTTTGCTGAGCGGGTCGTATCGTTTCTTTTTCCATCCGGATACCAGATCGTAACCATCTTCGGTAATCATGCGATATAGTTCCGGTATTTCGTCGGGGCTATCCTGCAGATCAGCGTCCATGGTGATTACGACGTCACCTTTCACCGCTTCAAAAGCTTTCTGTAATGCCGCAGACTTTCCATAGTTCCGCTGGAATCGAATCCCTTTTATGGTATCAGATTCTTCTGCCAGTGACTGGATGACTTTCCACGAGTTGTCAGTACTACCATCGTCCACGAAGATAATTTCATAGGTGAAGTTATGGTCATTCATCACCTTGTGAATCCAGCGTGTCAACTCCGGTAAAGACTCTGCCTCATTGAGCAGGGGTATAGTAACTGAGATATCCATTTAAAAATCGGGATTCGGTTTTTTATCCTTCATAATCAAGGCAATGATAGCGGCCACAATAAACCCTGGAATAATCAGTCCCCATGCGAAAGTCCATAGGGCTGTACCTATACCAAAAGAAAAGTCACGGCCCTGGATCTGATCAATGGCGGCTTCTGCTGCTTCCTCTCCCAGGAAACCCTGCATTTTCTCGATGGCTTCCAGAGCGATCTCCTTCTGTATCTCGATGAGTTCAGGGGCTATAAAGTTGAGTAGCACATAGTAGAATATCGTGAAGAGCAAATTGGCAACTACATAGGTGAGGAATGCTGGCTTCAAAGCATCACTAAATGAAGTGAAGTCCTGACCTTCCTTGTCTGCTTTTACAGACAATACCATCATGACAATGAATAAAGGGGTAGTGATCCACGAGGCTGCGGTCAAGGCCCATTTGGGATTTATCAGATAGCAAACCAGAGTCACAGCTGCACCTGCCAGACCAGCGATGATTCCATTCTTTATGGAAGGATTTTCGAGATCGAAAACTGAATTCATCACATATTAAGATTTTATTAATCTCAAAGTTACGGTTTTTCAACCACAGAGTACATGCCATGACAAACCCCATTCATCAGCTTTTAGACGAATGTTGTTTAGGAGCAGGATAAGGATACTGCTTGATTACTGATTTTGATTATTTAGAAAACACAGAAATATGCTTTCCTTTTATGATGCCGAGCACTGTCCCAGTCAGATTTTCATTTAGAAAAGGATTGTTTTTGGACTTTGAAGCAAATTGATAGGGAGTGATCATTTGTTCCATGTCGGGGTGGAAAATGGTGATTTCTGCCTCGTTGTTTTTTTCAATGGTCGCAGGAGTAAGGCCCAGGATATTTCTGGGGCCGATGCTCATCCCCTGAATGATTCCTTGCAATCCCTTTTCCCCCAGGCCGATGAGAGCTGCGTGGAATGATGTCTGTAAGTTACTGATGCCAAAATCGGCATAGGCAAATTCTAAAGCCTTTCGTTCGAGATCTACTGGTCTGTGATTAGAGGTGATTGCATCGATCGTACCGTCGACTACTCCCTTGATCAAAGCCTGACGATCATCCTCGGTCCTAAGTGGGGGTAATACCTTAAAGTTTACATCGAAGTCCTGCACTTTACTACTATTGTAGGCCAGATTAAGTGACGCCACCGATGCGGTGAGATTCAGTCCTTCTTCTTTTGCCTGACGTATCAGATCGAGGCTCTCTTTACAGGAGATATTTTGAATATGAAGCCTGCTTCCACTATAACGGAGGATCTCGATATCCCGTTTTACCATCATGGTCTCCGCTATGCTGGGAATACCTTGCAGACCCAAAGAAACACTTACTTCTCCTTCATGCACCAATCCATTGGGTTTGAGCCCCTTTGTATATGGATGATTCATGATCATACCACCAAATTGAGATACATATTCCAGTGCACGCAGCAATAGCCCTGGATTCTGAGTGGGACGCATACCGTCGGAGAAAGCAATAGCCCCTGCATGGTGCATATCTATCATTTCAGCAAGGTCTTCTCCCTTGCAATGAGTAGTCATGGCACCGATGGGCATTACATCCACCACTTCCTTTTCAGATCGGCGAATGATATACTCAATTTCTGATTTGGACTGCAGTGATGGTATGGTATTGGGTAAAACGGCCACCCTGGTAAAACCACCAAGTATGGCTGCCTGGCAAAGACTTTCCAGTGTTTCAATATGCTCAAGACCCGGATCACCTACCAGGGCTCCAATATCAACCCAGCCGGGAGATATACAGGCACCTTTCCACTTGAGAGTTCTTACATCCTCAGAAATCGTATTTCGAATAGATTGGATGATCCCATTTTTGATAAGTACATCTTTGATCTGATCGTGATGAGCAGAGGTAGGATCGATTATTTTTACCTGCTTTAGCAGTAATTGCATAAAGGCATTTTCTTCATTACACCGACCAGAAGCGGATGATCAGCGTCTCCAAAGCTAAGAAAACCAAGGCTAAAATCAGACAGTATTTCCAGAGAATAATCCCACGATCCTTATCCTGAATAAACTGTGACAGATTAGCAAGTTGTGTGTCGGATACAATGTTTGCAACCTCAGCGTATCTGGCAGAGATCTGATTTTCATTAAGACATACAGGATTACTCTCTAACCGATTGCTGTTGAAGGCAATGGTGCGGAGTGGTTGCTCTTCTCGCAAGAACACATCGTAAAAACCTGCTTTTTCGATTTGATCGTACATATGCAGCATCACCCGCTTGCCAATAGTTTGCTGTCCCGGGATAAAGGATGTCTCGCCCTTTACTTTATAGACTACCTCACTACCTGAAGCTGTGTTTTCGATTTCAAGAATATTGTCAGCACCTATGGTATATGCTATTTGGGGTGCAGACGAGGTAGAAAGTGCCATCTTATATAGCATCGGAATAAAGACTTCTGCCTGGGTCACCAGATTGTTTACATCGACATTAAGTGGGCTGGCACACAGATAGACGTGCCCCTTCCCCCTACGATATTTTGACAGGAATACCCGTCCATCACGATAGCCCAGCAGACGCTCGGACCCTGTATTTTGGCTCATGATGCGGAAATGCCCCTGCGTAGTAGGCAAGCGTAGATTTCTACGTGTACTTTCAAATACATCCCCAAAGATAAATTCATTGGTATTGACATAATTGACTGTACTGGTAGTAGTATCCCAGGAAGAAATTTGACCCGCTCTGATTTGTGTCAAGAATGCATTGTAGCTGGTCAGATCAGCATCCTGAGCAGGAAAGATCAGCACGTTGCCACCCTCGTCAACATAAGATGCCAGAGCACTGGCCAGACCAGTGGTCACGCTTCGCAGTTCATTTAATAATATCAGATTATACTGATTAAACTCCGTGTAATCGAGATTGTCCGCATTTCGATTCGTGCTTTCAAAATGTTGCCTGCTGGCAAATGCAGCGGTTACAAACCGGTTGGGGCTATCTTGATTTACTATCAGTGTGTTGATCTGCTGTCGTACCTCAAAAGACAGGTAATACGTGTCGTCAAATTGTACCGGGAAGTCTGTGATTTTGAGCTCTACTCGTTGATACCCCGGAGTGAGCACGCTTACCAGCACCGTATCAATGACACTTGTACTTGGACCAATATCCAGCGACCCTACAGGTTTTACTTCGCCGTCTTGCCGGATCGTAAGTTGTACATTTTCTGCAGATTGATTGGACCAGTTTCTAATCTTTACAAACAATCGGTTGGGGCGATTCATCATCTGAACCGGAGCTTCAAACCAGGCCGAATCAATGCTGACATTTTGTTCTACCACCGCCCTTAGTGGAATCAGGTTGTATTCAAACAGAGTATCTGTCAGGTCGAAGTCAACGATATTTTCCTGAAAATCACTGATATAATAGATGATCTTATTTGGATTGGGGTCGCTCTCCAGCATCTGCTGTTGCCTGACCAAGACCTGCGAAAGGCTGTTTACTTCAGGTGTGAGTTCAATGTCATCGATCAGTGCCAGTGCCTGCTCTTTTCCCAGCAGTCGTTGCTGACGTGCACTCATATCATGTGAAATGATCTGAAACTGATCCTCAAGGTCGTAGGCATTGATGATTTCTTCTGCCTTCCGCTTGGCTTCGTCCAGCAATGGGGCATCCTGACTCAGCGAAGCCATACTGTAGGAGTTGTCCACAAAGATGCTTACCAGTTTCTGACCCTTCTTAACCTCGGCGCTTTGCTTGA
>JAUILM010000373.1 GCA_030432855.1 Bacteroidia bacterium | reverse complement strand
GGCATCAGATCCAGACATCCAAATATCAGATGATCGGAAATGGGAGAAATTCTGTTGCGGGTATCCAACACCCCGGATGATCCTTAACTGTCCTTCATCATAAAGAGAACGCAGGCCTTCCAGAGACGGGTGAAAACCCAGATTTGTATCGGATACATTTAGAAGAGATGACTCCGGTAAAATAACATGAGGACGCAATTGATTTAGAATTGACAATTGGTTGATGGGAACTACCGTATTGAGTGAGTCATTGCCACCATTCAGAAAAATCATGACCAGCACATGGTCATTATCGGGATTAAATGTCTTGCTATATCGTTCTACCTGACCTTGCAGTAATTGACTACCCCAATGACCAAGCACAGATGTCCCTGCCAGGGTGTGCATCGTTTTATGTATAAAATCGCGTCTTTCCATTATTAGAAGAGTTGATATTCAGGTAGTTGAAAAAATGACAGATATAAGAATTGAAGTCGGGATCGTACAATCTCTTTCTTCATTTCATTTCCGGGATCATTTACATAGTCAAACCAGGCATTGGTCCAATAGCTATCGGTTGCCTGGCCGCTCAATAGTATATTTTTCAGATCAGTTTTCGTCTCGGAGGGAAGCCCCTGAGGTAAGTGAATATTTACGAGATCCTCAACCAATTGTCCTGGATCACCTGGATCAGGCAACCTTGTCGTGTATGCAAGATAATCCCAGGGGATTCGTCTTAGTGGTGTCCAAAAACCGTCAGATACAAAGGCATCGGTCACCAGAATTCTGCTAATCAGACTAAATGTCGTGAGCCACAATTTATCGTAACTGGGAAATTGATGATACGCCGGCCAGCCTGAGACTGATGGTGGTTCTCCGAGAAGAAATCCCATATCTGCCATGCCAAACATCATCATCAAGTGTGTGTAGTAATCTTCATCCAAAGGGTCACCGTCTACCGGGTACGCTACTTCAGCCATACGCCAAAAACCTACCATTGCGTCCAACGGACTTTTGATCAATGCGCCCCTCACTTCATCACTATAAAAATGCTGGCTGACCAACATAGCGCGCAAGACAGCTTTGATGTCATAATCATTTTCAATGAAAACCTCGGCCAGAGGCTCAATAAAATTGTTCTCAACTTCAGTCGTAAGATCCTGATGAATGAAGAACCGATACAGCTTCCTGCAAATAAACCGTGAACATTCAGGATGCTTAATCATCATTTTGATTAATGCATCTGTCTCATCAGCTCCTGCAGATCCTGTCTTCCCCTGAATCACCTGATTGTTGTAGAAACTCGAAAATGATTTATTCCTCGTCTCATGTTGAAAGTCAAAAAACCGACTTTTCGCTTCACCATCAATAAAAACGGTATCCCAGTCCACTGACCAACCCGTAAGAACCCGGGCAGCCTCCTGCACATCTTCCTCGGTAAAGGCGGCATTGGGACCTTTTCCTATCACATACAGTTCCTGTAATTCCCGGGCAAAATTTTCATCGGGTGCCTCCTTTATATTGGCTGCTCCATTTAAGAAGAGAAGCATGTGAGGGTCGATGGTAATTGCCTTTATCAGATCATTGAAGTCACCCAGTCCCATCTGCCACATCGTACGAAAGTACTGGTAGCTCATTTTCATGACTCCAACAAAACCCACAGAATTGCCAAAGTGATTGTGCCAAAACATGGTCATTTTATGGTGGATAGTGGGTTGTTGCGATACCATATTTTTGATCAACCAACCAATCAAAGAGCCATTACGAGCATCAACTATGGCCTGATCCTCGCCATTTTCATTTTGCAAGGCGGCTTTGTCTACCCAGACTTCCCCTTTTGGCACATTGGGATCTACAGCTTCAATTGCATAGTTATTTACGGGAGGAGATGGCCAGGCTTGATCTGCCAGCAAAGTATCAACTACCTGATCTAAGGTCTGTCCCTCAAATGATTGTACGTCGGCAGCTGTGGCACCGTACATTGTACGACGCAAAAGATGACGCAGTTCACTTTCACCAAAAGATCCATTAAACTGAGTGGGGCCCATCTAGTCCATCTTTTTGAATTACATATAAAATACATAATTAAACCCGGATAATGCATTAGACTTTCTATTACGAGCCAAAGCTACTGCAAAGACGGGCACATAAGCACTTTTTGATTCTCACCATAATGGTGACTATGTTTGCGAGTCAAAAAGTACTTGGAGCGCCCGTCTTTATTGTATCTTTTTCTCTCATGACGAAACCCTAACGCACTATCCGGGTTAAGAGTTACCATGTCAGGTGGATTCCCAAATGAGAGGATCAAAAAACTGTTGGCTTTTAGTAAATGAAGGGAGAATAATGCTCTTATGGGTACATATTTTGAACCACTAATCCATAAGGATTACCAGCCAAAGTAGGATGCAATATTGGTTTGAATTCTGTCTTGGATCTTATCCGTTTTAGCCGGTTCAAATGTCCGACCGGTAACTCTTTCAAATAACTCTACATACCTGGCAGTTACTGATTGGACAAAATCATCCGGCATTTCCGGCATCACCTGTCCTTCCAGGCCCTGGAAACCATTCTCCATCAACCACTCGCGCACAAATTCCTTACTCAGCTGCTTTTGATGCATGCCTTTTGCCTGCCTTTCTTCATATCCATCGGCATAGTAGTATCGGGAGCTGTCCGGCGTATGTATCTCGTCTATGAGGATGATTTCTCCATCGTGTATTCCAAACTCATATTTAGTATCCACCAAAATGAGTCCTCGCTCTTTGGCCATTTCCGAGCCACGCTGAAACAGGGCCCTGGTGTACGCTGCTAACTTTGACCACTGCTCCTCTGACACCAAACCCTGCTTGAGGATATCCTCTGCACTGATATCTTCATCATGACCTTCTTCGGCCTTGGTGGCCGGCGTAATGATAGGTTCTGGAAATGGATCACTCTCTACCATCCCATCTGGCATCTCCACTCCACACAAGATTCTTCCCCCGTCACGATACACTCTCCAGGCATGACCGGCTAAATAACCCCGTATCACCATTTCAATCTTGATAGGTTCACATTGTATTCCTATAGCAACATTCGGATCCGGGTTAGCTTCCAACCAATTGGGGACGATATCTCTTGTAGCATTAAGAAAATAGGAAGCGGTCTGATTCAACACCTGCCCCTTATGAGGGATCGCTCTGGGAAGAATGTGATCAAATGCCGATATCCGATCGCTAGCTATCATCACCAGGCGATCATTGACTGTATATACATCGCGCACTTTGCCCCGGTAAAATTTCGACTGACCGGGAAACTTAAAATCGGTTTCGTACAGAGCTTCCATAGAAGTTATTTTGCTGCAATATGGGAAGTTTTAATCGGGCAAAAAAGGTTTACTCGGGATATTCAATCAGCGATCACATCCAGCCATCTATTTCGTACGAGAAGGACTTTTAGATGATACACGATCTACCACCCTATAGAATTCCAAGATCTACATATCCGCAACAGCGGCGGCGCGATCTATGGGTTTTTCTTTAAACAACAGTGCGAAGATCACAGCTACTCCTATAGCCATCATGGCGGGCACCCACCAGATGTTTTTCCAAAGATGCACTGTCGCACCATCTGCCTCGACTGTGTAGTGACTCACTACAATGCCCGATAACCAGGAGCCAATTAACATCCCCAGCCCGTAGGTCACAACCGTTATAAAGCCCTGGGCACTGGCCTGTATTTTTTTAGGAGCCGCTTCATCCACATATATCTGACCTGTCACAAAAAAGAAATCATAGCAGATACCATGCAGCACAATGCCTAGATAGTACATGAATACCAGATTCTCGTTATTTCCATAGGCAAACAAAAGATATCTTACTGCCCAGGCCACCATACCAATGAGTAACATCTTTTTCACTCCTAAACGCACAAAGAGAAAGGGTATCAGGAGCATAAATACGATCTCGGATACTTGGCCAAAGCTCATTTTAAAAGCCGTATTCTGCATGCCTTCCTCATTAAGAAACCCATTCGTAAAGCTATAATAGAATGCAAGTGGAATAGATATCAATAGGCTACTTATGATGAAAATGGCAAAACTTCTGTCTTTCATCAGTTGAAGAGCATCCAATCCTAACACATCCCGAATAGTCACCGATTGATCTGCAGACTTCGGAGGAGTCGTGGGGAGTATAAAACTAAACAGACCCAGGAATATTGAAACTACTGCACCTATCTTGAAAGGAATCGCTGTATCCTCAATAGAGTTTCCAACGATCTCAGGCACCACAAATCCAATCACCAGTCCGGATACGATCCATCCAATCGTTCCAAGTACCCGAATAAAAGGAAATTCCTTTCCAGGATCCTGCATCTGACTAAAACAAATCGCATTAGCCAGTGCAAGTGTGGGCATATAACACAAGGAATAAACCAGCAGTATCCAGAAGAATGGACCGGGATCTGTGACACTGGCAACAAACCATAGAATCACACCACCCACCAGATGAAGTATAGCCATAACTTTCTCAGCGGCAAAGAAACGATCCGCTACCATCCCCACTAATATAGGTGCCAATATAGCTCCCCAATTAATGGTGCTGTAAGCTGCTCCCACTGCCAGACCATCAAAACCAATTTCTAACAGGTAAGTACTCATGGTCACATACCATGCTCCCCATACGAAGAATTGAAAAAACATCATTACGGAAAGCAACAGGCGGGTTTGACTACTCATGGTTTAAAAGTCTGGTTCTTGAAAAGTTCGGTAAATAAACTAATAGACTAAGCATTAGACTACTAGTGCAGGATGATGTCAGAAAGTTAAGAAAACCTACCGAATTCAATACTACAAACAACCTATTAGGAAAGATGAAACTTAGATAGGGTCTCTAATTCATAAACATAGAGATGGGTGGATAGACCTCGATGATGCATTAGAATTCCCATTGTAAGCCTTGAAGGTATCTTCTACTCGCAGTAGGTAAACCTAACCCCTAAATCGGATTAAATATTTTTAAGGAGATTGCGATCGGCAAGAATATCCTTGAGCTCCTTTAGAAGTTCATACTCGTGAGGAAGAACCTTCTTAAAAGCTTCTTTAACTGCCACAAAAGTACCCTGCTCCAACTCGGGAATCATAGACTTGATCTTGTCCTTGACATAGATGACATCGTTCTTGACAAGTGACCGCATGGAAGGAATATCATGATAATCTCCTTCAATAGCTACTCCGCGATAACGCTGACCATCCTCCACTTCTACACTGTCGAGTTCGATCATCTCCGTCTCCTCATTTACGAACCTGTGTTCCGCCTTGGGAATATCTTGTTGTGGAATAGACCAAACGGGATTCTCATCGCCTGGATCATTCACTAAGAAGATTTCTAAACCTTTCTCAGCGTAACGATAAACTATCAGGCAAGCTTTGTCAAAAATGCTCATAAACAATCAGTGTAGTCCTGCAAAAGTAGCCAAAATTGAGATTTAGACCAGAAGTATAAGTCTCATTCAGCATGATTTGTTTGAGTAATTTAGAGAAAAGAATTGAAAATTTCACATTAAGAACATGTCTAATATCTTCTCCGGTGATCTTTAGACAAAACAAGAAGGGGGTACCTCATGCTCATTTGTTAGTGATTCATGTGATATTCCATCTTCTAGGCCACTAATTCTTTACTTCGGAATCATATCTTTACAATAAGATTATCTGGTAAGTCATTTTCCAAGCATGTTTAGTTTACTGAGTATCGTAGTTTTTATAATGGCCGTATTTCTTATGAACAAGATGTTCATAGGTTTTCGGCCTGGAAGCAAGAAAGTAAACACAGATGTCAGTAGATTCAGAGCACATGCTGAGAAGTGGAAAGACACACTGGTACCCTGGACACATGAGGAGATCACCCTCTTCTCCTGGAACGAAATTAATAAAGTGAAGAAACGTGGATTTGGCCGTACGTTCGAAGCGGTGATCGAATCAATTTATCACGAGCCCATGCTCTACTATTATTATAAAGAGTATCCTTCGTCCAAGAAAAATGCTATCATTTTTGCACAAAGTCACAGGTATGAGTTTGTATTCAGAATCCGAAAAAAGGGAGTGCAAGTATTTATAAATGAGGACTTTACCGGCACCATTGGCGATGATGGTTCTTTCTATCATGAGGGAGAAAAACAACTATTAGGTAAAGTAGACCGCTACGATGCGACCCGAAAAACGGTAACTATTGGCGAACAGGTGGC
>JAUILM010000372.1 GCA_030432855.1 Bacteroidia bacterium | reverse complement strand
CGAATTATGGAAATTGATACCAGTCAGGAAGGTATTCGATTTTTCCGGAGATACCAGATCGAGGTGCTGGAGGAAATCAAGGATGGATGGGGTACAGGGATGGATCGAATCAATCTTCTCTTATATATCTAGTTTTGTCATTATTAAGTAAGCATACTTAAGGTGAAGTCATTTTGACTTTTAGCAAGACATCAAAAGCGAAGTGTAGCAGCGCTCCATGAGCTTTTTGTAACGCAGATAAAATGCAAAAGGACGAATCTTGGAGTGTGCTAATTTAGTAATTGCAACACTAGTAGATGAAGCCACAAATTCTTATGACAAATTCTGGCGACTTTTTGCACCATACTTCGTCATAAATACTCATTATAGCTCTGGCTATCACTGCGTTTTTCTCCTTGCCTGGCACAAAAATTCATCTCAGACTTTGTTACAATAACTTATGGGTTCATCTACTAGCCTTCAAAATGGAAAGATAGTGTGAATGTTCGTGATAAAACATTTTCAAGGATACTGGATTGAATATTCCGGTCATTAAAGATCAGAATGTTATTTATTCCTTGTGTGAATTTAAGTTCGGGAGATAAGATGAAGTAGGGGAAGAAGAATTGCATACCAAATCCCACTTCTACGGAAAAATCAGTAGGAGAGACATTGAATAGTTTGTTGTCCAAATTTCTACGTGACTTACTGGCTATATCAAAACCATATTTGATGCCTCCCAGTACAAAAATGCGCATGTCATTATAAGGCTCTGATTTAAAACGGACGTGAAAGGGCACTTCCGCAAAAACCGACTCCACCTTTATGTTTCTTCTTCCTTCAGAAGTTGAGAGGTCATTGTACCGGATGTTGCGCTCCGTAAAAGAGAATCCAGGAAGCAGGCGAAAATCAAAATATCGTCCAATCTTGAGATTCGAGATTACATTTACGTTATATCCGGGGCCGGTCACTGATTCCACAGAAAGTATCTGGTCCTGCTCACTAAAGTTTTTTCCACGAAACACATTATAGTTGCTGTTGTGAAAGGCCAGCGTCAAGCCAAAGTAATACGGTTTGTTTTCCTTCGTCCGGAAGTTCACATTCCCCATACCGGGATGCTGTGCCCAAAGCACGGAACAAAGAAATAACCCGATGGTAACTGAAATTATTTTTTGCAACTGTATAGTCCGCATATGCCCAGTGTGAGTGGTTTATGAGTAGCGTGTTTAAAACCCAGATTCTCAAGAAGACTTACAAAATCTTTGCCGGAAGGGAATGCCTGTACGGATTCAAACAAATATGTATACGCCTTGGGATCTTTTGAGGTGAGTTTACCTATGGTCGGAAGAATGTATTTGAAGTATCCATGGTAGATCTGCTTGAACGGTGACATGGTTGGTTGGGTAAATTCCAACACTACCAATTGACCACCCTCTCTCAAAACTCGTTGACATTCCTTCAGACCCTTCAAAGTATCCTCAAAATTTCGTACTCCAAATGCAACGGTGACCGCGTCAAACGTATTGTTTGCAAAAGGTAATTTCTCCGAGTCCCCTTCGATGAAGGATAGCTTATGTTCCAGGCTTTTAGAGGCTGCCTTTTTACGTGCAACGCTCAGCATACCTGACGAAATGTCCAGACCAATGACTTCTTCGATGTCCGGATCTTTTGCAAACATGATGGCCAGATCTCCGGTACCTGTCGCAATGTCAAGTATGGAATTGGCTTGCTGAGATTTGACTTCACTTACTGCCTTCTTACGCCATTGAACATCAATGCCCAGACTTAACACTCGATTCAACAGATCGTACTTAGGAGCGATGTTGTCAAACATGTCCGTGACCTGCTGCTTCTTACTGGATGATTGTCCGTATGGCGTTACTTCTTGATGCTTCATATCTCAAATCTGGGCGCAAATATAGTTCTAAAATGATCGATATACTGTACGATGATCTGTTCCAATGTGGGAGACTTTACAAATTTAGATAATTATAATATGATAGATTTGACGGGATTTATGTCAAAGTATTGTCTGGACCTCAATAATCTCCCTACATACGCAATTTAATGGTGAATATTCACTATCTTTGCGGAGATTTTATCAAAACAAATCAAAATTTTTAAATGGCTGATAATCAGAGGATTATACCGATCAATATTGAAGATGAAATGAAGTCCGCCTACATAGACTATTCTATGTCTGTGATAGTGGCTCGTGCGCTCCCTGATGTGCGTGATGGCTTGAAGCCGGTACATCGTCGGATTTTATACGGAATGCATGATCTGGGGCTAGCCTATAACAAGCCTCATAAGAAGTCGGCAAGGGTAGTGGGAGAGGTTCTGGGTAAGTATCATCCCCATGGAGACTCATCGGTTTATGATGCTATGGTCCGGATGGCACAGGACTGGTCACTTCGATACCCCCTCATCGACGGACAGGGAAACTTTGGTCACATAGATGGTGACAGCCCCGCAGCCATGCGATACACAGAGGCCAGACTGGGCCGAATCGCTGATGAATTGTTGTCGGATATTAAGAAGGAAACTGTTGATTTCGAACTGAACTTCGATGATTCTCTGGAGGAACCGACGGTCCTGCCCTCTCGCTTTCCTAACTTATTGGTGAATGGTGCCTCAGGTATTGCTGTAGGTATGGCCACCAATATGCTTCCTCATAATCTCAATGAGGTCATTGATGGTATCGTTGCAACGGTGGACAATCCGGAGATCGAAATCGATGATCTGTTTCAGTATATCAAAGCTCCTGACATGCCAACGGGTGGTATCATCTATGGGTTGTCTGGTGTCCATGATGCCTATCGAACCGGTAGAGGCCGGGTGGTAGTTCGGGGGCAGGCAGAGATTCAAACGACCAGTACCGGAAAAGAGCAAATCATTATCTCTGAGATTCCGTTTCAGGTAAACAAGGCCAACCTGATCGTCAAAATGGCCGATTTGGTCAATGATGGTCGTATCTCCGGGATCAGCGATATACGTGACGAGTCTGATCGCCGCACGGGTATTCGGATTGTCGTAGACCTGAAGCGAGATGCGATGGGTAGCGTGGTACTCAGTAAGCTGTATAAGTACACGCCACTGCAGAGCTCCTACGGAGTAAACAACATCGCTTTGGTTAATGGTAGGCCTAAGGTGCTGAATCTTAAGCAACTGATTGAGGAGTTTATCAAGTTTAGACTGGAAGTGATCGTTCGTCGTACCCAGTACGATTTGCGGAAAGCTGAAGAACGGGCGCATATACTTGAAGGTCTTCTCATTGCACTCGACAATCTTGATGAAGTCATCAGTCTGATTCGAAATAGCAAGACTGTTGATGAAGCCAGAGAAGGGTTGATGACGCAGTTTGAGTTGAGTGAAATCCAGGCACGTGCTATTCTTGATATGCGTTTGCAGAAACTGGTAGGACTGGAGCGTGAGAAAGTCAAAGAAGAGTATGAGGAGATACTGAAGACGATCGCACACTTAAAGTCAATCCTCGCCAGTGAGCAGATGCAACGTGATATCATCAAGGAGGAGCTGGAAGAGATTCGTGAAAAATACGGAGATGAGCGCAAGACAAGAATCACCTACGCTGAGGGAGAGATCAGCATCGAAGATTTGATCCCTAATGAAGAGGTAGTAGTAACCATATCGCATCTCGGATATATCAAACGCACAAAGGTAGATGAGTATCGGGTTCAGGGTAGAGGAGGACGTGGCTCCAGAGGCAGTAAGACCCGGGATCTGGATTTTATCGAACACATGTTTGTAGCTAAATCACATAACTACCTTCTTTTGTTTTCGGAGAAAGGACGTTGTCACTGGTTACGAGTGTACGAGATCCCGGAAGCCGCAAAAACAGCTACTGGACGAGTCATTCAGAACATCATCCAACTGCCCAAGGATGATAAGATCAAAGCGTTTATCATTATTGAGGATCTGACTGACCAGGAGTTCTTAGATAACAACTACATCATATTCTCTACCAAGAACGGTATGATCAAGAAAACGGTCGTCGAAGCCTTCTCCCGTCCACGCGTGAATGGTATTAATGCGATTACAATACGTGAAGATGATCATCTGATTGAAGCCAAGTTATCAGATGGTTCGCACGAAATACTACTGGCCAATAGAAATGGTCGTGCCATCCGCTTTCCTGAAAGTAAGGTGAGACCCATGGGAAGGTCGGCTGCTGGTGTACGGGGTATCAGCCTGGATGATGATGGCCAGGATGCTGTGATCGGTATGTTAAGTGTCGATCCCAATGAGCCGGTTACGATATTGGTGATATCAGACAAGGGTAACGGCAAACGCTCACCCTTGGATGAATATCGGGTGACCAATAGAGGTGGTAAGGGCGTGAAAACTATGCAAATCACTGAAAAAACCGGACCGTTAGTCGGAATCAAGGCTGTTTATGATGGAGATCAACTAATGATCACCAGCAAGGAGGGTATCATGATCCGAATGTCACTGGATGATATCCGTGTGATGGGACGAGCTACACAGGGTGTAAAGGTGATTTCCCTGGGTAAACAGGACGAAATTGCGGATATAGCCGTTGTAAGAGAGTCAGAATCAAGTGACGAGGAAGAATAGTCCACACAAGTGTTTTAACAATTTGCTAAATTTGTTTAACGTTTTCAAAAGAGCGGTGGACGTCCTCAGAACTGTCTTAGTATTGGATCACAAACAAAATAGAATGTATTTAACTTTTAATCGCACAATGATGAAAAACCTCATTTTAACTTTCATGGCATTTGTGCTAGCCATAAATGTAAATTATGCACAGGAGGATCTTTCCGGCCTGAATGGTAAGAAGGCGCTAAAGAAGGCATCTCGTCTTCTCAGTGCTTATAATCTGGATCAGGTTAACTCCGGAGATAAATTGCTTGAAGCAAAAACAGTCATCGATCATGCTGTCAAGCAGGATGATATCAAGATGGATCCGAAAGTATGGATCACTATGGGTGATGTTTATAATGCTTTTGTCGGTTATAACGCGGGTCAAAAGGTAATCAACCCTGACTTTCAGGAAGTAGAACCTAATGGTGGTATGACAGCTTTCATGGCTTACAAGAAGGCCCTGGAGATCGAAGATGGAAATAAGCAGGCTTTACGTGGTATCACAGACGCTATTGGTTCTATCAGTAATACTGGATTGGCCAACTACGAGGCAGGAGACTATCTGGGAGCTTTCAATTCTTTCCGTTCTGTGCTTGATATACATGACTTGTTGAAAAAGTATGGCGAAGAAAGTCCACTTGATATTGAAGAGGAGTACAACAATCAGGTATATATTACTGGGCTGTCTGCGTTGAGTGCCGGTCAGAATGAAACTGCCAAGGCATATATGAAGCAGCTGTATGACAAAGACTATGACAAGCCTGGTGTATACGATGCCATGTATAAGTTGACTATCGACAATGATGTTGATGAAGCAGAAGCAATTCTAAATAAAGCACGGGAAAAATATCCTGATGATCTGGGACTACTTTTCAGCGAGATAAATCACTATCTCAAATTAGAGAAGATTGATGTACTGGAAGACAAGCTTAAGTTTGCCATTGAGAAAGAACCAGAAAATCATTCTCTTCACTCAACCTTAGGTAATATCTACGATCGACAGTATCAGGATGCTTATGCTGCGGGAAATATGGAAGAGGCTGATAAGTACTTTGCCAGTGCTAAGGAATATTACGAAAATGCAGTAGGAATAAAATCTGACTATACAGATGGTATCTACAGTATTGGTGCATTATATTATAATAAGGCAGCTCTTGTGACCGAGGAAATGAATGCATTAGCCAATGACTATTCAAAGGAAGGTACAGCCAAGTATGAGAAGCTAAAGGTAGAAGTAGAGGAGCTATTTAGTGAGGCACTTCCATACTTTAAAGAAGTAGAAAAAATTGATCCCAGTGATCGTAATACATTGATAGCCCTGAAAGAAATCTTTGCTCGTAAGAATGATTTCGAAACTAGTGGAGCTTTTAAAGAAAGACTTGCTAAAGTTGAGGCAGGTGAAACTATCAATGAATCCTTCTTTCAGGACTAATCGTTTCTGAAAATAAGATTTAGAAAAACCGGAGTTGATGATATCTGCTCCGGTTTTTTATTATGCCATATATCGCCCCATCCATCGCAATTCTTTTGAGGGAAAAGACTATCTTTTCAGTTCAAATAGCAGCAAATAGATGGTAGAGAACTGGATTGAGCAGTTGAGTG
>JAUILM010000371.1 GCA_030432855.1 Bacteroidia bacterium | reverse complement strand
CTATTGGTACACTAAATATAGGGTCGAAGCATTAATTGAATTACGGCAATTAGTTGATGCTACCATGCAACGTGAAGTCTTTGCGAATATCCAGCAGCCTGTACTCTTGCTCTACTACTATAAATCGGAAGAAGAACAGGATAATACCGTCTCCGTGGATGCAATGCTTACGATGTTTGATCAACTAGGCACTCCCGCTGCTCTAAAAAAACAACATGCCATCCCGGAAGCGGAAAAGCATGTTATTTGTTCGCCTATTTTTTCTAATGATGTAGAAAGTGTGAAGAGCTACACCCAGGATTTCTTTGAAAACACTCTCGAAATTAGTCCGCAATAAATCATTTAGTAAAGGTGATCCGCTCATGTTGTATCACATCACCCTGACGGATGTGAATTATGGCTTGCGTATTAACAAAATTGCTGCTTGAAATTTCCTCCTGAAATACGCCATTAAAATCCTCAAACGATTGTTTGTACAGAGACTTTCCGGCTATATCAAACACTTCGACAGCCGTCGGTCCTACCTTACCTTTGAATGCCAGATTAAAGGAACCTTTGGCCGAGCTCTATTCTCTGGTTTCAAAATATACTCTTAACTCTGATGTTCTTTCCTTATTCCTAGTCTTTCAGATTGAGGGCGGGATGGTGTCATGGTACCCTGTAATCAGACGTGCTTTCTCCACCATTTCCATTCTAGAGACACGCTCGGAGGTCATATATGTTTCCTAATTAAATCCAATAGTTTTGAATCACTTGGCTTCGGGCACTTATCAGAAATCACTAGTCCATTTTGATCTATTAACATGTATTGAGAATAGACAGGTTCGTTATAGGTCTTCCTGATTTTCTCATCCCAGCCCTTATTAGAATACAGATTGATTCCTGATAAATTATATTCTTCCACAATTTCCTTCCATTTTCTTTCACGAGAACCCATGCAAATTTTTACAATTTGAAAATGAATTCCATCTAATTCATTTAAAAGCTTACTCTCCGAACTAAACTGCTCATAACAGGGAGCACAATTAGTTGACCAGAAATTTAGCAATGTGATCTTGTCTTTCAAGACCTCAGTATCAACAAAATTCCCCGCCAGGTTTTTTAAGTAGAAATAAGGTGCTTGATTTCCAATGAGATCCTGATTTCGACTGATGTCTTCTACAACCTGATTTCTGTTCGCTTCGCTTATTGTAGATAGTATCTGATCCTTTAGTTCAGCAGGAAACTGGATGCTCGATCTTTCAATACGATTAAGCAATAGAGCATTAAATATATCCCTGATCCTTCTGTTTTTTATCCAGTTACTTGAATTATTAGCATTTGTGAGAATTTCGGTAGGATCGTCACCAATAACATGATCATTCAAAACAATCGATATATACATGTCTAGCGCTCCGAAGTAGAATTCAGTTGGGATAGCTAGTGAATCCTCCATATTAAGCTCCCGGAGATCTAATTCGGGTTTAAAATTTCGGTTTTTATTAACATCAATGCCGTGATAACTTTGATATCCCGGAGCACCCAGTAAATACATTTGCCTCGCATACTTTATATTCCTACTTTCGTATTCCACGAACCATTTCGGTAGATCGCTATCAAGTTCAGCATCTTGCAATAGACTATCAAATTGCCAAGAAACCCTGTCTATTTCTTCGTAGGCAATCTCAAGGGGATTTGTCTGAACTATGGTACTATACACCATCCTTATGTCTCTTTGATTTACAATCTCTGCTTTTTTATCAAAATAAGAGTTGATTACTTCAGAGTCACGATCTGAAAAGTGTGGTTTATATTTAGTAGCAGTCTCTGAAAAGTATATTTGTTGGTTTTCGCCGGGAATTAAAAAAATCTGATCCCATTGGCGGTTGATTTCCACAGTGAGAAGGACGGGTCTCCTTAGGATAAAGGTTTCCTCAATCCTAATTGTATCCTTCGTTAGTCCAAATTTGTATTCCCTTTGAAATTGCTCGTGTAAAGGTTGAAATAACTCCAATAGCAAGTGAATGCTATCACAATTAGTAAAGTGGAGATCTACCTGAGTTTTCTGAGGTTCAAAAAACCAATCCAACTGCGGAGTCAACATCTCTTTATTGCCCGTAAAGCAACTAGAGAAGCCAACAATCAAAAAAAAGATGATCTTGAATTTCATAGCAATTTGGAATACAAACCCCCAAATCCTCAAAGCTACACAATGTAAATATGCACTAAATCATTTAGTGAAGGTGATCCGCTCATGTTGTACCACATCACCCTGATGGATGTGAATAATGGCTTGCGTATTGATGAAATTGCTGCTTGAAATTTCTTCCTGAAATACGCCATTAAAATCCTCAAACGATTGTTTGTACAGAGACTTTCCGGCGATATCAAACACTTCGACAACCAACGGTCCTACCTTACCTTTGAATGCCAGATTAAACGAACCTCTGGCTGGATTGGGATAAATCTGCATATCAGAAAAGGCCTTCACCTGTCCAGTAAGTTGCAGTCGGTCCTCTCCAATAATCTCTCCACTCCCTTTTGCATCCTTAGAGGAAATAATAATCACACCATGTTTCGCACTTTCACCATATTTTTCCACGGAATGTGGTGGTTTTAAGACTTCCATAGATGCTATATGATTAGGATCAAGCGATACTATCTTGTCTTTACCCACACCTAATATTTCTCCATCCAAAATAACCAATGGTTCCTTGTCCGAGCTTCCCATTTCCGTTCCATTAATTCGTATCTTGACTTTATCATCTGCGGCTTTTGTAGTAATAATTACTGCACCATTGGCACCTCGATCACCAAATTTATCCACAGAAAATGGTGGCTTCAAGACCTCGACCCGGGCTATACTTTCCTGATCCATATTTTGTAGTATGGTGGGATCCGTCCCCTTTTCCTCTCCATCAAGAATAATTAATGGATGGCTATCCAAAGGAATTCTGGTATTTTTCTCATGAATTACAAGTTTAGCTACATTTTTAACATCAGCGCCTGATTTAGTGGTGATTTCCATGGCCTTTTGGTTGACCGTCTGATATTTCTCTGCTGCCATTTCTTCATCCAATATATTAATGGAAGCCACCTCATCAGCATAGAGGTTCACGTCATCTTTTTCGGTAATTTCTCCATCCACAACGAAAATAGGTCTTGGGGTGATTTCAAAATCGCTGAGAAGGCTAACCAATTCTCGGGCAGTATATTCTTCCTTCATCAAGTCATCCACTAGCTGCACTGTTTCACCTTTTAAAAGGGCTTCATTTCTAGCTGAAAATGGCTTTTTGGTCGCGATGCCTCCTAATTTGAATTGAATTGGTACAATAACTTCTGACACCACCTTTTCACCCTTATGAATTGCAGGTATCCAATTATCGATCAAAGTATTCATGTTTTGAATCAGAAATAGAGCTTCCTTCCCACATCCACCTCCGAGGTCTTTAATTACCTGAGGATTAGCTATCTTACCTTGATCTGTAACAAGAAACTTCACAACAACCTCTCCCTCAATATTCAGTTGACGCGCTTCCTTAGGATACTGCATTGTTTCGGCTATATATTCTTGAAACTTTTCAGCAGAACATCGAATTGCCTCTTCTCCGGTAATGTCCTCGCAGCCCGGATAGCGTGCTGGTACATCGACTTTCTTTTTGATCTTGTATGGCAACATCGACTTATCATGAGGACTAATAACAACTCCTAGTTTCTCCAGATCTGACTTTGTTAAATCTTTTACAGTAATATTTATAACTCCTCCAGTAGCTACATCACCATATTCTATCTTTGCTTCTTCTGGAGTCGTGTAGCTATGCTCTGTAATCCGCTCCGGATCAAGACTGGAAAAATAGCCGTAAACTAAATTATTATTGATATTCAGTAATGGTATTTTACCCGCAGATTGAGAAATCTCCCGATCGAGTATAGTGAATATCTTTGGAATTCCATGTAACCTATGTAGTGTCCCAAGGTAACCCTGTTTTCTTGCTATCTTCCTATCGAAGGAGAAAGATAAATTATCTGGCCTACGGTGTATCACTATACCAGTGGCCGAACTCACACTTGATAGAATTTCATCCAGGTCAGTATCAGACAGATTGTGCTTTGAAACGTATGATTTAACCAAAGATCTGACCTTCTCATAGACATCATCTATTGTTGGACTTTCATCAATTATTGTAATGATCTCATCCTTCAAAGGCGTTGGCCCCTGTTCAACGATCATGGAATTCGAAAAAAGAATCAGCGCCAGGAATAGCAAGGGCACTGCCATCAGATATTTTAATCTGGCCGAACGATTGGATTTCTTTTGATACATCATACGTACACGTTGTTTTAATTGTGAATTAAAGAATTTATTAGCCAGGGCAATCTCAAGTCCGGATGCGGATTGCCCCAGCAGAATTCGGCCATAATTCTTTGGATCTTCACCTTGTAAGACACAAGCATCGGCGAAATACTCATGTGACTCACGGAGTGATTTTTTATATAAGATGAGAATGGGATTAAACCAGAAAAAAACCTGTAATAATTCGACGAGTAGCACATCAACACTATGCCATTGCTGCACATGTGAAAGCTCATGTTTAATTACCTGATGAAATACTGGTTTTAGATTTACCTTCTCACTGAAGAAGACAAAATTGAAAAATGAAAAAGGCAAATGTTCTTTGTTCGTATAAATGAGGGTGTAGGACTGTTCCCTTACCTTTCTGCCATTTCGATATAAATGCCATATTCTATAAAGGCCATAGAGCAACCGTGTTCCAACCACGACAACTCCTGATAAATAGAGCGTATAGATTGCGATCTGCAACCAGTCGATCTGAGGTCTCGATTCCAAGGTTTGGGATATGTACATGGGTGTCTCAGACAAGAGGTAAAGTACCTGTCCCATGTCGCTTGGAGATGTCGTAAATAGTTGTTTGACCCACTGTCCTAAGGGAGGAATCAAGAGACTTCCCCACAGGGATAATAATAGGTACCATCGATTCGTGGAGAAAAAGGTTTCTTTTCTTAAAAACAAATGGTAAATGGAATAAAAGAATATCCAGCATAGACTGACCTGTAGTAAATAGGTGATCATTCCTCTTCGTTTTGGAGTTGTTGACGAATGGATTCTAATTCTTCCAAAGAGAGATCCTCTTCCTTAACCAAAAAGGATACTAACTCATTCATGGAGCCCTCAAAGTAACGGCTCACCAGTCCTTTAATGGAAAACCGTGAATAATCCTTCTTTCGGATAGTTGGAAAATAGGCGAAGGATCTTCCCTGCTGCTCGTGGTCCACAAATCCTTTCTTTTCCAGAATTCTGACAATCGACGAAATAGATGAATGTGGAGGATGTGGTTCGTCCATCATTTCGATGAGTTCGGAGACTGTTTTTGCACCATGCTCCCAGAGCATATGCATGATTTCTTCTTCCGCTTTTGTTAATTTCTGCATGCAGGATTTTCTTTACTTTCTGCAATATAACGTATTTTTTCGTTACAACGCAAATTTACGTTGTAAATAGTTTGAGTGTGAGTTTGGTAACCTACGCTAAAGCTACGGTTACTAAAGGTGTGGGTGTTATCCTATGCCAAGGCTACTGATAAAACGGTGGTAACAGGTGCTGTTTCTATTCGAAGAACCTGGGCATATTTACAACTCCAGTATCACACTAGGATCTTGCGAATTTCAATAAGGGAGTGATATCGTCGCGATCAGCTGCTCTTAAGGCATGCAAGTAACCACTCCTTGTTTCCCCACGGTGCACTAAGTCACTACTACCCCAACTAAATAAAGGCAGACCATATATTTTATTAATAATTACATCTGCTATTAATCGACTATGACGCCCATTGCCATTGGGGAAACAATGTATGCTAACAATTCTATGCTTAAACCTTATAGCTATTTCATCGGGAGGAAACGTTTCATGCCTGTTCCAAAATATAGCATCTTCGCAGAGTGATCTCAGGGCAACCGGAATTTGCCATTTATCAATTCCCAAATTCTTATTACTCTTTCTGAACTTTCCCGCCCAGTCCCAGACATTGCCATACATGCGCTTGTGCAAATTACATACAAAGCCTTCCGTAAATATTTCCTCAATCTTAATCCTTCTTGTAAGTATCCATTGCATCCCTTCTTCAATATTTAGCTGTTCAAATTCATCCAACTCACTACGAGTAGCGATCGTTGGAATCAACAGACCTTCTTTTTCATCTTCATCTAAAGGTGTT
>JAUILM010000370.1 GCA_030432855.1 Bacteroidia bacterium | reverse complement strand
CAGAGGGATGACCGTTGAAATAAGCCCCCACCAGTTGGCCATACCAGGGCCATTTATATTCCGTGTCCGCTGCTGCATGAATACCCACGAAACCACCACCTGCCTGAATGAATCGCTGCAGAGCTAATTGCTGACCATTATCCAGACAATCACCCGTAGTATTCAGAAAAACGACGGCTGCATAGTCCTTCAAGGTCTTCGTAGAAAAGTAAGTAGCATCTTCGGTGGTATCTACTTGAAATCCATGTTCACTACCAAGCTTTACGAGCGCATCTCTTCCGGGTTCTATTGAAGCATGGCGATAGCCTTCGGTCTTTGAAAACACCAGTACTCGATTTGAGATGGAGTTGTCAGTACATGAAACAAGGCAAAGTAGGGCCAGAAGTAATAGCAGACTGTTCTTCATAATAGCAGATTAATTCGCGACATTATAAATGTATCAAAAGATTTGCTGATCGCTGTAAAGTATGGTCTGGAGGACAAAAAATATCGTTGAGAAGGTGCCTTACTTAGATTTGACTACCTTCGCGCCTCTTTCTAAATAAAACATATAAAGATGGCCATTGCTAAAAATCAGGTAGTTATACTGGATTACAGACTACAAAACGGAGGTCCGGACGGAGATTTGATTGAGGAGACTTTTGGATCACAACCTCTCCAATTCATATATGGCATCGGACAAATGATTCCTGCCTTCGAAGAGAATCTGGAATCCAAGAATGAAGGTGACGAGTTTGCCTTTCTCATAAAAGCTGCCGAGGGATATGGTGTACATGATCCCAATGCAGTAGTTGAAATCCCCATGCAGCAATTCGAAGTAGAAGGTAAGGTGGACCCTGAGCATATCAAACCAGGACGTCCCTTACAACTGCAGGACCCTCAGGGTCAAACCTACCGCGGTGTTGTTCAGTCTCACACTACAGAAGTGGTAACTGTAGATTTCAACCACCCCATGGCAGGAACGGACTTACACTTTACGGGAGTAATCCGAACCGTGCGGGAAGCCACTGAATCTGAGCTGGATCATGGTCATGTGCACGAGTAATTCGTGACCTAAAGGATCAGGATCTTCTGTGTGGATACCTCACTGCCGATTTGTATTTTCAGCAGGTATAGTCCACCAGGAAGGTCCCGGACGTCTATTCTATCCGACAAAGATTGCATTTGAAGTCTGCCTTGCAGGTCGAACAGCCTGGATACCTTTTCCGGGACAATTGGCTTGTCATTGATATAGACTACATGAATGTAATCTCTGGTCGGATTGGGATAGATTCTTAGCTTTTCTTGAAGATTGCTGGCTGCTATTGATGTAATGAGGGCACACCCCGGACTGGACCGGATCGTACTTCGGTACTGATCAATGGTCTCATGCATTCGCATTTTTTGACCTTGCGTGAACAGGTTCATACAATCATCATTGACCAGATCCATAAAATTCATGTACATGTCCTGACTGTTGCAGGAAAACTGATCCCCAGTCGGACAATCGCGGTACGCCTGCTGTTGCAAAGGTGTATCTTCCACCCCATCATCTACATTGCAGTTGTCCTCATCACCCCAGGTATGATTGAGGCCCAGCCAATGGCCCACTTCATGGGTCAGCGTCCGCCCCAGATGGTGGGGATATAGCGAAGTATCCAAGCCAAAGTAGCGATAATCTATTACTACACCATCCCAATCATCGTCTTCACCGGGTAAAGATGAAAACCCGGCAATACTTCCGTCTTCCAGAATTTCACAGACCCAAATATTCAGATACTGCCCGGCATCCCAGGTATCCTGTCCTCCTTCGCGGGTCTCAGAAAATTTACCGGTAATGCCAATCTCCGCCTCCTCCGTAGGCAGCAAATTAACTCCACTTACCTCTTTACCATCAGGTCCTCTTGTTGCCAGACAAAACTCAATCTCCGTATCTGCAGCAACTCCCTGAAAAACAGCCGGAGTCTGTAGTGTATCGGCATTTTGTCTGCGAAAATCAGCCGTCAGCATTTGGATTTGATCCTGCACCTGCTGTGCGGAAATAAATTGATCATCAGTTTTAAATAGCACATGTACCACTACGGGGATAGTGATGGGCTCGGACAAATCCACATTCCTTGGTGTCGAGATAAATGTGTGATTTTGCGAAAGACAGGACTTCTGCGCATACATAATTTCTGAGGCACAGAGCAAGATCAGTCCCATCAAGAGTATTTTGTTATCTCCTTTCAATAATATCACCGTCTTCCCTCCACCAGAATAAATTGATCGAGGACTTCCTCAGTCATCACATCAATCACTGTGACAAAAACCTGGGCGCCGTACATCTCAAAAAACACCATCGCATTGGAGTTTTTAAAATTACTGACAAAAGTCGTCCACGGATTCATTTCCAGATCTCGAGCACCGTGTCCTCCGTTATTAATTTGATACAAAGATCCTTTAATACGAACTTCGTCGCCTGCATAATCTTCCGGATATATCGGGGTTTCTGGCGTGATATGAAGTTTGTGATAGTTACCTTCCTCTGACGTCAAGATAGCGCGCACCTTTGAGGAATTATTTGTCAACAATTGTAGGTATTCGTCTCTCCTATCCAGCACACCTTGATCAAGAGAGACCCCTCGAAAAGATGGTTTTACATTCGAGCCTCCATACCACATACCACCGACCGAATCATTGGGAAAAACAGGACTGTGTTGGCAAATAAAAATATGATCAATATGAGACTCCTCTTCGTAAAAAGACAGCATACTTCTCAACCAATCCAACTGCTCCTCCATGATGTATCCGCTAAAATTTCCATCTGTGGAAAAATCCGCGTTGTAATTTTTATTGGTAAGAAACTCTGTATTTAAAATAATAAAGGCGCAGTTGAGATATGTATGGGAATATACTGATTGGTTATATCGAAGTTCGGTGCTTTCATTACCATCCACAACTTCTCCCGCTGCTCCGTTTTCAGGAAGATTAAAATGACTTGAAAAATAGGCCTCGGAATTTCCTTTTCGGGAGGGGAAATAATTAATGCCTATCCCCATGTTTAAAATCGTGTCTATAAAATTACGGGTGATAACTTCCCGATCACCATAGGTCACATAAAAGGGGATGTCTGATAAGTCACTGTAGGTCTTCTTCCAATTGGAAAGTTGAAGTGCCTGATCCTCCGGACGGGTAACATTCCCCGTAATTAAGTCTCCATTAAATTGGATGAAAGCTACATTTTTACTTTCAGCAAGATTAAGCACCCGGGATAATAATTTATCATCCACTCCATATAGTTCCATAGCCAATGAATCCCTATTACCTGTCGGAGGTGCCAGTGCAAAAATGAAAGGCCTTTGCGTCCCGGTGCGTGGAGTCGTCTGAAGTGTAAATGGAACCGCCTGATCTTCCAGGATGATTGCACCCGAATAAACACTATCCGTTTCCAGTCCATTGATATGCAGGACATGTTGCTCTTGCTCGCGGATATCCTCTACTTCCAATCCGCCGATGGAGATACGTACCAGCACAGGTTTATTAGTCTTGAACGAAATCGTGCCACCATGCGGGTGTAGCTGATTGATAAAAGGCCCTTCAACGATCGTGTGCTGGACTTTGAAAGGACCAGATCCTTCGATAGCGGTTTTGCTTCGAGATACAACATTTCCTACCTCATCCTTTACCCTATAGTGAACCTCACCAACACCCGGATACAATGTCAATGAATCCATGATACTGAGTATGTCAGCTTCTGCGATCCCCTGCTCAATGGGAGACAAACGCGACACGCATTCGACCTCCTGATTTTGGACACAGAGCTGCCATGCCAGCTGACCTTGAAAACCCGAACCAAAATCAAAGATCAATCCGACATCTGAACCCAGGGGATTGCCATCTGGAGCAGTCAAATTCATTGATTCAGAGGCCTGCTCTGTCAACACCAACGTATCGACCAGGATATGTAACGATCCATCTCTGGAGAAAATATTTCGGTAGAAATCAGGAATCTCTGTTTGAGATATCACATTCGATCCACTACATAACAAGAAATACAGTACCAGTATCCGTTGCATCATAGGATTACAAAAATACGGATACAATATCAGCTTGTGTTGTCTGATATGTTAAATCCGAATCAGACTTCCCCCAAGGAGATTTTTACACCGCCTCGTCCTTACTGGACTTGATTGAATCTACAATCTGAGGATTGAGCAACGTAGATACATCTCCAAGATTATCCATGTCGCCGGAAGCTACTTTCCGCAAGATCCTACGCATGATTTTACCTGACCTCGTTTTTGGCAATCCGGGAACGATCTGGATTTTATCCGGCTTGGCAATCGGTCCGATTACTTTCGTAACCACCTCGTGCACACTCTTCTTAAAGGCTACGGGATCCGCTATTTCGCCTTCTGTGATGACGTAGGCATAGATGCCCTGCCCTTTAATATCATGTGGATAGCCAACGACGGCGGACTCAATAACCTGCGGATGCTCATTGATGGCGTTTTCAACCTCGGCGGTGCCAATCCTATGACCAGACACATTGATGACATCATCCACACGACCGATAATCCGGTACATGCCTTGCTTATCACGTCTGGCACCATCTCCGGTAAAGTACTTGTCTTCGAAAGCAGAGAAATATACCTGGCGGCAGCGTTCATGATCTCCATAGGTGGTGCGAATCATGGATGGCCAGGGATATTTAATGCACAACAGACCTTCGGCTTCCTTTTTACGAATTTCCTTCCCATCCGCATCGACCAGACAGGGTTGGACACCCGGCATGGGTAACATGGCATAGCAGGGCTTGACTTTATGCAATCCCGGCAATGGTGATATCATAATACCTCCCGTCTCCGTCTGCCACCAGGTATCGACGATGGGAGCTTTACCTTTTCCTATTTTCTCATTGTACCAATTCCAGGCTTCTTCGTTGATGGGTTCTCCCACACTCCCCAATGTTTTGATCGAAGAAAGATCATAGTGAGAAGGCCATTTGTCTCCCTGAGCCATTAATGCGCGAATCGCTGTAGGAGCTGTATAAAACTGATTAACACGATGCTTCTCACAGATATGCCAAAATCGCCCGGCGTCCGGATAGGTGGGCACTCCTTCGAACATCATGGTAGTCGCCCCGGCAAGTAAGGGACCATAGATAATGTAACTATGTCCGGTAATCCAACCGATATCAGCCGTACACCAATAGACATCTCCTTTTTGATACTGAAATACATTCTTAAATGTGAAGCAAGTATACACCATATATCCACCGCAGGTATGGACTACCCCTTTAGGTTTGCCCGTAGATCCTGAAGTGTACAGGATAAACAGCATGTCTTCAGAGTCCATTTCCACGGCCGGGCAGGTCTTTCTGCGTCGTGGCACTTCATCGTGCCACCATTTGTCCCGGTTTTTCTTCATCTTAACCTTGTCCCCAGAATTCTGATGAACGATGACAGTCTCCACACTTTTACATCGCTGTTTGAGAGCATCATCGACCACTTCCTTTACGGGAATTATCTTGCCGCCCCGAAAATTGTAATCGGAGCAAATGACCATCTTACATTCCGAATCTTTAATGCGATCGGCCAAAGCCGTTGCAGAAAATCCCGCAAAAACGACAGAATGCACGGCACCAATTCGCGCACATGCCAGCACGCCAATAGTAAGTTCGGGAACCATAGGCATGTAGAAACATACTCTGTCCCCCTTCTTGATGCCATTTGCTTTCAGCATATTAGCACATTGGCAGACAGCCTCGTAGAGTTCATTATATGTGTATGTCTTGTAGGGCTGACTGGGATCATTGGGTTCCCAAATTAACGCCGTCTTATTACCACTACGCTTGAGATGACGATCCAGGCAATTTTCGGTAATATTCAATTTACCCCCGACAAACCACTTTACATCAGGTTTCTTAAAATCCCATTCTACCACTTCATCCCACTTCTTCATCCAGGTGAATGTGCGGGCTTGAGCGGCCCAAAATTTCTCAGGATTATCTACACTATTCTTATATACCTTCTTATACTCTGAGTATGATTTTATCTGTAAAGTCATTGAAAAAAATCTGTTTGTTTGTTAGGACCTGAAAATACATAAATTTACCTATTCGGCCTTACTCGTGGGCACGCTTCGTGAAGCGCTTTCCTACCCCCTGAGACTTCGCTGTCTCTTCTAGAAATAGGGTGTCATTGAGCTGCCATTCGTCGATTTCAAAATCAGGTTGTCCTGCATCAATCCAGGCAGTATACCAT
>JAUILM010000369.1 GCA_030432855.1 Bacteroidia bacterium | reverse complement strand
CCATACTTAGTCTTTTGATTCCCATAAACTTCTGAATTGATCTCCCAGCGCATTTAATGAGGCTACAATAAGAAAAATCATCCCTCCCGGGAAGACAGCCAGCCACCATGCCTGAGGTCGATCTTTGGCCTGTCCCAGTAGATTGCCCAGGGTCAAATCTCCGATAGGCACACCAATCCCCAGAAATGAAAGTGTAGACTCCAGCAATACGACAGCTGCAAAACCAAATGAGAAAATCACCACAATAGGTGCTATCGTTCTGGGAAGCACATATTTCGTAAGGATCTTAAGATGATGCAAACCTGATATCCGCGCAGCCTGGACATAGTCTTCTTCTTTGGTTTTTTGCACCTCTGCTCTTACATACTTCGCCACTCCCGGCCATCTTAATAATCCGATGATCACAGCCAGTCCCAAGAAGGTGGGTCTTGAAATCAACGAGGCAATGACCAGTAAAATTAATAATCCTGGCAGGGACTGTATAATTTCTATAATCCTCAGTACCAAACCATCCACCGGAAAATCCACCTTCCATGCTTTCTGGTCCCTGCGGTGTACCATAAATAATAGAATTATGTAAAGAACCATCGCTATCACTATTGGGACGGCTTCTAATCGATGATGCGCAGCGAGGAAAACATAATACAGTCCCAGTGACACGGTCAGGACAAGTGAGCCTATCGAGACCCTGAAAACATGATTTCCAAAATATCCTGCCAATCCACCAATACACACTCCCAGCAACACGGATATCACCATAGCGAGCAGAGCAATGAAAACTGAATTGCGACAGCCGTAGATGAGACCTGCAGCCACATCCTTACCCAGCCGGTCTGTCCCCAACCAGTGGCGGGTGGTGAGATTTCCTTCGGAATCGATGGATCCAGGAGGGAGAAATCTCTGCTTCAAGTTGCTATCCATGTTATAGGGAATCAATGGGAATAGGGCCCAACTACCCTCATCTAGATTTCTGTATGAATTTTCAATGGAATCACCATCAAAACGCATACTTAATATGGGCCACTCTACTCCATGCTCATTTACAATCACAATTGGAGCATCATTAGCTATAAATGGTGCAAAAATTGAAACAAAGCCAAGACCCATTACTATACATGCAGAAAGGGCAAATCTGCGAGATGACCTCATGTATTGAATGATTCCCTTTATGACATTCATGACCGAAGTCTTGGATTTACGATTCGATACAGTATGTCACTTATTAGCAGGCCCAGGATAGTCATGATCGATGATAAAAGCACAATAAAGAGGACGACGTTCCAATCCTCCACAAAAATAGAATCATACATTAAGCGCCCCATACCGGGTATAGTGCAAATCACTTCTACTACTAGAGACCCGGCAATGGTGAGCGGAAATACAGATGCAAAAGCAGTGATCAATGGAAAACTCGCATTTCGAAAAATATGCTTCCACAGGATGACAGAGGATGGGAGTCCTTTACTCTTGGCCATCCATACGTAAGTTCTGGATTTTTCCTCAACCACCGAATTGTGTAATAATCTGGTGAGGTAAGCCCACAAATGACTGGATATCACGAAGATGGGAATAATAAAATATTTCAGGTTATTCATCAAGGCCTGCATGTAGGTATCTCCGGATATGGTCGATAAGATGCTCGGAGCGGGAAAAATATCTGTCCATGCTCCATATTCCCTGGTTGTAAAAAAGACAACCAAGATCGTAGCCATCCAGAATATAGGCATAGCATATATAATGTAGGATAAAAAAGATATCACTATTTCAAATCTACCCTGCTTCCAGCCACTGTACAAGCCAATGGGAATAGTGAATAAATACGCAAGAAAAATCGCCGGTAGATTGATACTTAAGGTCCATCTTAAGGCTTCGAAAACCTTCTTCACCACTGGTAAGCCATCAACCTTCGATCGTCCAAAATCCAGGCTAAAAGCAGCTCCAAGCCAGCGGTGTAATTGATTCTCTGAACCGTGCCATACTAGTCTGGGAATAAAATCTCGAATGACTCTACTATTAGTTAATTGATTATCGAGATTATTCAACAACATCTCAACTTGCCCCTTGATCTCTTCCGGAACGGACTCCTCCTGAATGGATTGTAAAGCGTTCTGAATTTCCTCTATTATGGGACGCGTGGTAACAATTAGATAATCCAAACGACTTGCCGTTCTTTCAGGTGTATACTTTTCCCTCAATAAGCGGCGCAGGTAACTCAAATCCTTTACCCACTGGTCAGCATGCTCCCATTGTAGTCCCGCATCAAAGAGTTTTTGAGATAATAATCGCTCAGAATATGGAAGATGAAAAGATTCGGATGGGATGGATGCAGGAATAATTGAAAAGTAAAAGTATGGTTTGTCAAGACCCTTGGTAGCTGCTATCTCGTCATAGGTAAACCGGGAACCAAGATCCAGAGTAGATTGATCTTCCAAATCTGCCAGAACCTTGTCACCAGGTGTCAATCGGGTAAGAAGAAATGTTATTACCAAAATACATAGCAAGGTAGGCAGTGCGCTTGCTAGTCGAATGGCAATGAAGCGAAACATTTATTTCCGAATTATAGTATTCTCGAAATAGCCAGGTCGCACAATTGATTCCGATACCTCAAAGACATCTCGTACAGCAAGTCTGGTTTTGGGAGCCACCAGAAACAGAGCGGGTTGCTTATCGTATATAATCTGCTGAAATTGCCGCATCAATTGATCTATTTTGACCGGATCTAGCGTAATTCTCAACTCATCCATTATACTATCAGCCTCAGGATTGGAGAATTTTGTGAAGTTGTTGCCTCCGGCCTCCAGGTTGTCAGAATGCCAGTTGGAGTATGGGTCGGTAATGCCTGGACTTTGACGAATAGCGACCGTCGACAAGTCATAGTCACCTGCCGCAACACGTGGACTCGTGTTATCCACTGGTGTAATTTCAATGGTGATACCTGCATCTGCCGCATTCTCAGCAAGTAATATCGCAACATCCTGTGAGAGCTTCGACCGGGAAGTAAGAAAGCTAAATTCCATCCTTTCCATCTTTCCATTGATCACCTGATCCAGGACTCCATCACCATCACTATCTCTCCAACCATCTTCGGTCAGTAGCTCTTTTGCTTTTACCGGCTCAAATGGTATCGGTGTCAACAATTCATTATAATAGGGTTTAGTTGGATGCACTGGTCCCTGGACACGAAGACCCATTCCATAAAATAATTGTTCGATCAGTTCATCAACATCCATTAATCTTGACAATGCTTGCCTGACTTTCACCCGACTGAGCACGGGATGTCCATTATTATAAGCAATCGCATAGTATTGAAGTACAGGCGGAGTAAGTAACTCCAAACCTCCATTCTCATCATTGTAGCGCTGTAAATCGGTGAAATCCTCAGGTGATATAGAACTTACTACATCCAGTTGGCCATCTTTGAGGGCTGTCAGGGCGGTCTGATTATCCGGAATGATCAGATAATGCAGCTGATCCGCTCCGGTACGAAGAAAAGGATGAAGATCCGTTTTTCCTTTACCCCACCATTCCGCTTTCTTTTGCAATACGATGTGTTGTCCCGACACCCATTCAACAAACTCGTAGGGGCCTGATCCCTGCACTATTTCACGAGAATATCGGTCACTGTTGAAAATTTCTGCATATTCTCTTAGTTGGGTATCCAGAGACGGGTCTGCATCGGGTCTGTAGTTTAGACACTTCATATATGAAATAGAGTCATAAACTCCTTGCGGATCATATATATGCCGGGGATATACCTGAAATCCTCCCGCAATTTCTTCCGAGAGAATGTATTTACCAGACAGCACCACAGTAATGCTACGCTGATCAAGCGAATCCACAGAAATGCTGGTAATTTTACTAATGTAATTTGCCCAAGATTGATTGGCCACATATGGATTTAGTGCCATCTTCATAGAAAACAAATAATCCAATCCTGTAATTGGAGACCCATCATCCCAATAGGCATCATCTCGAATAACCATCTCCATCCGGGTATCTGAGCCAGCTTCTCCATCGATAAATTCAATATCGGGTCTGGACTCCAGGAGGATTGGTTCCAACTCCATTGTAAAGGGATTGTAATCAAGGAGTGGAGAAAAAATAAATCGCTCAATCTGAACAGCTGTTCCCTGTCTTGAAAGTATGGGGTTGAGACGATCAGGTTCGGAAGAAAGTCTGATACGAAGGATATCAGATTCATTTACGACTTCATCACTCACACATTGAATCAAAAATATCGAACAAAGGGCCAGTAAGACCAGTTTATAACTTTTGATATAGGATCTACGCATAAATAAATTGCTCAGAGTTCTGCTAATTTATAATTAAAACAACAACATATCTCGTGAAGCGCACTGTTTTACTGACGGGAGGAACAGGTCTCATCGGAACCTATCTCTCAGACCACTTAGCTAACCTGGGGTTTGAAGTAAGAATATTGACGAGAAATGTGGATCAAGCGTCCAGGTACACATTATTTCACTGGGATATTGAGAAAAACCAAATGGATAGCCGGGCGCTAGAGAATCTGGACGTCATTATTGCGCTCGCTGGTGCTTCTATTGCAAGCAAAGCATGGACTGAAGAACGCAGAGAGGTACTGTATAAAAGCAGAGTGTATGGTAATCAGCTACTCTTAGATACCATAAACAAAACCGGGTCAAAACCTTCTCTGTTTATTGGCACTTCTGCCGTCGGTATATATGGCGATAGAGGCGATGAGATACTGAATGAAGAATCCAAACCGGGAAAGGACTCATTTATGGTAAATCTGTGCCTAGCCTGGGAAGACTCTGTTTTTGCCTTTAAGGAATTGGATATTCGGGTAGGTGCCGTTCGGGTAGGTCTGGTGTTAAGTGATCAGGGAGGGGTCCTGCCTACGTTGAAGAATACTACTTTCTTTGGAATAGGAAGTTATCTTGGTTCCGGAGCACAGTATATGCCCTGGATCCATATCGAAGATCTTGCTCAGATCTTCTCATCGTTCATTGAACACCCTACACTATCTGGCATTGTCAACGGCGTAGGTCCTGATCCAGCCACTAATAAGGAATTCATGCAGACCCTTGTAAATTGTCAGGGAGGACTTAAAATCGTACTTCCAGCTCCTGCTTTTGCCATCAAACTGGTGATGGGTTCGCGTGCGGCGCTAGTATTAAATAGTAATCGCGTGATATCCTCAAGACTAGAGGAATTAGGATATCAGTATCATTTTCAGACATTAGAAAGTGCCATACTTGATAATCTCAAGTAGGTCTATCGAAGCCGATCTGCCGAACGAACCAGCTTTTCATCCTTCTTAATAAATCGAATGGCCAATGCCAGGAGGATAATAGCAATGACCGGTGCCAGATACCCAAACTCAATGGTGATCTCTGTTCCCTCTGAGATTTGCCGGTAGTCATTCAAAAATAGAATGACAGAAAGCGCCAATGTAAGCACAATGAGTGTCACATTGATACGGCCTAGTTTCATCTGTAGCACTCTATTCTTAAATAGAAAAAGAATAACCAGTGGGAGGATCATCGATACCACAACCAGTATCAAAAGAATAATGTGATCATTTGTTTCAAACACACCATCCGCCAGCATTGTCTCCATAGGTGCTGCATTAGTCACCGCTTTGTCTACGCTTACGAAATACATCGGGCCAAATAGCAGCAGTGCCATTACAATTGCTGCCAGTAAAAGGAATATACTCTGAATACGTTGAATCATAAATACGTTGGATTGTTACCTATTTATACAGCGTCGAAATTAATAAATTTATAGGATGGAAAAGGCTTCAGACATATCGGTTTCGTACTGGGAAAAGAGTGCATTTTACGGACACCATGATGTTCTCATAGTGGGGGCTGGTCTGACGGCATTGCATTCAGCCATTCAGATCAAACAACTCAGGCCGGACCTATCAGTTCTCGTGGTCGAAAGACATAGTATTCCACAGGGAGCAGCTACTCGTAATGCCGGATTTGCCTGCTTTGGTAGTCCATCAGAACTCCTTGCCGACTTTACGAAAATGAGTGACGATGAGGTATTCGCGTTGGTAAAGCGCCGACAAAGTGGGCTTTCAAAACTAAGACAACTGATCGGTGATCATCAACTGGGATATTTAGAAAACGGTGGCTACGAAGTTTTTACTGATGATATGATGGATACCTATCAGGCATGTATTGATCGTCTGTCCTATCTCAACAGCTCTTTGGGTAAAAAGACCTATGAGCCGCTAGCAACGAACGACCTTTCTGATCTGGGGCTAAAA
>JAUILM010000368.1 GCA_030432855.1 Bacteroidia bacterium | reverse complement strand
GTACGGTTAGGATTTCCCAGACCGAAGCCATGTCCACCATTTTGGTACAAGTGAAACTCTACCGGGATTCCGGCTTTATACCAAGAGTCAATTACGCCAAATTGTCCTCTGAAGAGAAAATCATCAGTTGCGATGACATTAAACATAGGAGGGGCATCCTCGGGTACCTCCACAGGACCCATGCCTCCGTAGATGGGACCAATAAAGGCAAGTTTCATTTTATCTGAATTCAACGTAGAATGCATGGTTAGGCCGGCGCCTGCTGAAAAACCAATCATACCAATTCGATTGATGTCGACTCCCCATTCATCGGCGCGCTCTACGATCATATCATAGGCTGCTTCAGCATCTTCCAGTTGATTGGAAAGATCTCGTTGGGGTCGGGGTGGAGGTGCATCATTTTCACTGGCGTCTGAACTCACTGGTGGAGGTGTCCGTGGGCGATTCATCCAATCACTGAAATCATCAAGTGATTCAGGCGTTGGAATGAGCCTGTATTTAAGAACAAATGCAGCAATTCCTTGATCTGCCAGGGCCTCTGCCACTTCCCAACCTTCGTTTCCCATAGATAGCCAACGGAATCCTCCTCCGGGTGCAACGAGTACAGTAGCTCCATTAGCCTTGTCGGGGTCCGGGAGAAAGGGTGTCAAGGTCGCCGTGCTAATATTACGTGCCATTGGATCACCCCACTGCCGAAACCAGGTCTCATCGGCAGGTTGATCCTCCACACCCCCAGTCCCCAGTGGAATGGCATTTGGTTCTTCCGGTGCCTCTAAAGGGTAGATTGTACCATCCTGAGCGAGTATTGCTGAACTACTAATTGTCAGGAACAATGGAAATAGGATACTTGCAAATCTGTTCATAGTATTGATATCTAGTCTTACTTGCGGAGCAGCCTTCTAAATATATGTATTTTTTACACTTATAAATGATAAAATTTTCACTTCTACATTAAAATCATTGAAAATCAATAAATTAAATCAATGGCTGGTTTCCAGTAGTAGGTATATCTACGCCATCACCGACACCATTTCCAAAACCTTTTTTCCTACTCGTTGGTTGCCCACTATCCTGACCTCGTTCTGAACATCTTCGGGTCTGAGACTTTTGGAAAAAAGTTGCCACGAAAGCTCGTATGGAATCGTAACTATTACTGAAGGACTCGCAGAAGGTTCATTTACCAATTTCCATTGTGAGTCCGTCCGTTCTATAAACCAGTGACCACCAAGATCAGAAGTGATCGTCACTTTCACAATTAGACCTTCTTGAGCTTCAACATTTCGAAAAGTGTGAGGCAAAGCCTGGAAAAATGTGTCCATCACCGGGAAGAAAAATTCCCGTGTCATAATACCTTGCTTATTCACCGCATCTCGTATCTGCTGTTGATGATGCCAGTATTCAGTATATTCTCTTGCGACGTGCATCCAATTATAGCTCCTGGTCTGACCGGCCCATGCGACTGGGAAAATCGATTCCTCCCAGGGGTCTAAGCCAGAGTAATAGTCAGCAACCTTTTTTCCCAGTGGATCCAATAGCGACATCAGTATGCCAGGACTTAATCTACGCGTGGCCTGTACCCAGTCGGCATTTAATTTATTGATCCAATCAATAAGATCATCACTCTTATGCATTTCCGCCGGCACTTCACCAAAGTATCCATCTCTTTGGATCGAAAGTACTCTCAACTTGGTATCGAGCATGTGACTCGCAACATCCTTAACACACCACTTCTTTGCCACCGTGGGTACCGACCAATCTTCCACTCTCAGGGATTTAAGAAGATGCATGAGTTTGACATGCAGCGGTCTAAATAGAGGCCGGGTATCAATTGGAATCTCTCTACCAGTCATAGCGAATAAATATCAGTCCTGATCAGTTGATTTTTCAATGGAGCTGGCATGATCTTTTATTACATACCAGTTGCCATTTTCTTTGACCAAATCACAGCTGACAATCATTCTATTGAAATAGGGTTTTCCATCTCTCTCCGGCTCCCGATAGATTACTTCAGTGATTGCCATTCCTACTTTTTCTCCGACCGTTGTATTTAAGATTTTCGTTTCGAAACTCCAGGAAGTATCCTGAAACCATTCTTCGTGATATTCCATAAAAGCGTTCACCGAATGAATGATCTCTGCACCCGGAAGAATTAATTGCATATTTCCACTGGGAGACATGGTACTCCTCAAAGTCTCTAAATCACGACTAGAAACGGCATTAAGGTGTTTCTCCATTATATGAATCAGTCCCAGAGAATCCCTAACAGGCGAGACATCTGACACGGTTGACATCTTTCTATTATCAGAACATCCCAGTATGGTGATCACTGCCAAGAAGAGATATGAACATTTCTTCCAAATAGTATTTTGCATTTTATATTCCATAAATTAGGATAATTGTGAATTCAATCTTTGATCCAATCTATGCCGGATTTTAATCCTATGCGACTGAAGTCATACATTTAAATATTACAATCCAAAAGTGCTTTTTCTAGTACAATCATATGTTTGCACTCGATTCCATTTTCAATGATCGGTTTATCATAGTGGACCACAAAGAAATCCTGAATAATTCCCTTCATTTCAAAACCCAGCCTCTGATACAGGTCAAGTTGCTGCAAACTGGAGTTACCGGTACCTATTCTAAGTGTCTTGTACCCTCCTGCCCTGGCTTTTCTCTCTGCATATCTCAAAAGCCTTTTTCCATAACCTTCACCCTGTCGTAACGGCTCGACCGCCAGGTTTTTGATTTCCACGGTTTCCCTATCGACCTGTAGCAGGACCAATACACCCACTATCACACTCCCAATTGACCCAATATAGCAATCCCCTTTCTCCAAATAAGTCTTTACATGGACCTCAGACGGATCAGCCAGGGCAAGCAAGTCATAGGGAATCTCCCGGGAAGACTGTACAGCTCTTATTTGAAAATTCTCACTCATTATTTCACTTATACGCTCAAGAGAATATACCTTGCACTTTCCACAAACTCACTTCCAAAAAATCACGCAATCGATTGTGTAAAATAAAAATAAAGTTGTAACATTGAAACAACGGCACACCTTCCGATTTATAGACTACTTAAAATTAATACAATGAAAACCAGCAAACTGTCCTTAGCTTGCACTGCAATTTTATGCCTTTTATTCACCTCGTCAGTTTATACTCAAAATTTAATTCCTAATCCCGGTTTTGAAATGGGATCGGGAAATACTTTTACTGGATGGACAGCCTATAATGAAATGAATGGTAGTTTTTCTGAAGGAGTGGCAGAAGGGGAATACCGCAGTGGATCCAGGGCACTGAAAGGCGAAGTAACGGTTGCTGGTGAAGCCTGGCATTTACAACTAGCCAGTGATTTAGTAGCCACTCAAATCGGAGCAGACTATACATTTACTGTCTGGGTGAAGGGGTTATCCGATAGTACATCGATTCGATTTTCCACTCAACCCAATGCGCTATTCTCAGCAAATTACCTTGTCACCTCGGATTGGACAGAAATGGAATGGACTTTTACCGCTAATGAAGAAATGACGCGGATGATTCTGGATTTAGGTGCAGAAGCCAATACCTACTTTCTCGACGACATGTCCCTTTCGGGTCCATCGGGTGAGGTGGGTAGCTGTCAACTAATAGATAATGGTGACTTCGAAACCTACAATGAAATGGACAGCACCTTCGAAGGATGGGAATACTACAATCAAAATGGTGGCAGTAGTTTCGGATTAGCCATAGGTGATGATGCCTTCAGTGGAGCTAACGCGTTGAAAGCAATGAGTGCGGGTGCCATTCCACAATGGGGACTTCAAGTAGCTACTCCCTCCTTTAGTACCAGCATTGGACAAAACTATACCCTATCCATCATGATCCGCGCAGATATAGGTGATGTAAATACAATTCAGTTTTCCACCCGTGATGGGGATGGAGGCAATGAAGGCCAGTACACCAGCACGCCTGGCACTATCGGTACTGAATGGATGCAGGTTTCTTATTCCTTTAGTGCAATAGACGACGAGACAATCATCACAATGAACCTGGGTGGCGAAATGGCCAACACCTACTATATCGACGACGTGTGTGTAATCTCACCAGCACCCTCGGACAATTGTCTATCTGTGATGAATGGCAGTTTTGAATCGTACGACAGTGAATCCAATACATTTGCCGGCTGGTCATATTATAATCAATTGACCGATAGCTCCTTTACTCTTACGACAGACTCATCCAGTGTCTACGAAGGTTTCAATGCCCTTCAAGCCCACAATAATGCGGGATCACAAACATGGGAATTACAAATTGCAGGTCCTTCCTTTTATACTCTGCAGGGAGGAACTTACCAATTTAAGATTTGGATTCGAGCGGAAACGGCAGACTCCAATACCATTCAATTCTCACTACGTGATGCACAGGACCCATTCAATTCAGAAACCCAATACACCACTACTCCTTCCACGATTGGAGATGAATGGATGCAGGTATCTTATCAATTTACAGCCATAAGTGCACGTTCATTAGTGACTTTAAACCTTGGAGGGGCGGCAGAAAACACTTTATTCCTTGATGATGTATGTGTAGAAGTCGTTTGTGGAACTACTTATGAAGCACCTGAAGATCAGGAGCCGATTGCTTCGGGAAAAGAAAAGTTTCTGGGAAATATATATGCTGGTCATGCATTACCTGATTTTGAAAAATATTTTAATCAGGTGACACCCGAGAATTCTGGTAAGTGGGGATCGGTCGAAACGCAACGTGATTCTTTTAATTGGGCACCCCTGGACGAAGCCGTTCAATTTGCCCGGGACAATAATTTCCCTTTTCGATTTCACGTCATGATCTGGGGAGCCCAGCAACCCGGATGGTTAGAAAATCTCTCACAAGAAGAACAAATAGAAGAAATCAATGAATGGTTTGAGGCGGTATCCACACGATATAGCGGCGAAAATGCACCGGAATATCTTGAGGTGTTGAATGAGCCTATTAATCAGCCGCCATTTTATCAGGATGCATTGAGTGCTCTCAACACGGAATTAGGAACAACCGAACACGAATATGACTGGATTGTCAATGCTTTCAAATTAGCGCGTCAATATTTTGGAGCAGAAACTCAGTTAATGATCAATGAATATGGCATCGCTAACACTCCTAATACAACCAGTCAATACATTGAGATTATTCAGCTATTGCAGGAAGATGATTTAATCGATGCGATTGGTATGCAAGGTCACACCTTCAGTACCCGTAAATATGGTGGAACATATGAGGACCTTAATAGTAATATCATGAACAATCTGGATAATCTGGCACAGTTGGGCCTGCCGATCATTGTCACTGAGATGGACATCGAGGGTGACATGTATTTTGATGCCGATGGAGAGCCGCAGGATGGAGGCACACAGGAACAAAAAGACAGCTTTCAACTGGCCGAGTATCAGCGGATTTTTGAAATATTCTGGTACCATCCTTCTGTCGTGGGAATTACCTTGTGGGGGTGGAGACCAGGTCTATGGCAGGACGATGCAGAAGCCTATCTTATTGATCCCTGTACTGGTCAGGAACGACCTGCTCTGCAATATTTAAATTCGACCATCAGAAATTCAGATCCTCAAGTGGATATCATTACGGATGTGGAAGCCTTTGAAAATTCAAATCCCCTCGTCGTGTATCCTACGATTACGAATGCTGAACTTGTGGTGGAGGGATTAACCATGGAAAGAAGTGCCATCAGAATCTTTAATGTCCAGGGACAAATGTTACAATCAATCATTCATGCGGGAAGTGATAGGAGAACTATCAATGTTTCATCTCTACCTACGGGCTTGTATGTACTTCAGGCACGAGGTCAGGCCATTAAATTTATCAGACAATAATTCCGCATTGAGATTATTGTATTGCTACCATAGGCTCGCTCTTAGTACGAATGCCCGCAACTACGAGCCAAAGAATAAAAACAACTTCACCTATGGTAAGCATTTCGAGCAGGGAGGTAAACCAGGTATTCTGAGGAAATGTAATATGAATCAGAGAACCCACAAAGTATCCAACACCCCCCAGCAGGGCACATATGCCAATTAATTTTGGGAAATAGCCGGACTTCATGGCAAGAATACCCAATGGAAACAACCATAAACCCCAAAAAACACTCGATAGATTTATCCCCTGATAGTACAGTTCAAACATTTGCAGGACTGCATCCGGCTGATCCAACAAGTTCAGAATTTCCATCTTCTTCAGTTCATTGTACATCGTCATCGGTACACTTACCAGGGAGAAAACCA
>JAUILM010000367.1 GCA_030432855.1 Bacteroidia bacterium | reverse complement strand
AGTTGCGCAATAGATCGCAGGTGATTCTCAAAGGAGCCAATGTTGCTGCTATTTTAGTTCATCAAATATTAATTTAGTATTACGTTGTATTAACAATCTGAGTAAATTATTATCAAATCGAAACCTAATGAAGATGTATGCTCGTTTTACACATGCAATTGTACTGCTAGTTATCATTCTTGGTGCACTAGGATCAGCATGTAACCCTGAAGAATCCGAAGACCTTCCAAATATTCTCTGGATTACTAGTGAGGATAATTCTGCCTACTACCTAGGTAGCTATGGTAATAGTTTCTCGACAACACCGAACCTGGACAAATTCGCTGAGGAAGGATTCCTCTACACTCGAGCTTATGCAACCAGCCCAGTTTGCAATCCAGCTCGGAATTCTATCATCACCGGAGTGTACGCAGCGTCCAATGGGAACGAGAATATGAACAGCAACTTCCCTACTTCAGACGTGATACGCACCTATGCAGAGGTGTTGCGTGAAGCCGGGTATTATAGCACTAACAATTCCAAGACCGCTTATTGCTCTAGCAGTATTTCTGGAGATATCTGGGATGAAAGCAGTGCCAAAGCGCATTACCTAAACCGGCCTGAAGGGACACCTTTCTTTGCTGTCTTCAATCTTTTCAGCAGTCACGAAAGCAGTAACCAACGCTTTACCGAGACCGTTAATCTGCGACATTCTCCTGATAATGTTGACATTGCGCCCTACCATCCTGAAACCCCGGTGATTCGTCACGATTGGGCTCAGTACTATGATCGGATAGAAGACATGGACACTGAAGTGGGAATGTTATTGAATGAGTTGGAAGATAATGGTCTGGCAGAAAACACCATCGTATTTTACTATTCGGATCATGGAGGAGTTCTTCCTCGTAGCAAACGCTTCTGTAACGAGACGGGCACCAAGGTGCCACTGATTATCCGAATTCCGGAAAAATACAAGCACCTCTATCCCGCCTCCCATCCGGGTATGAAAGTGGACCGACTAGTGAATTTTACTGATTTGGCACCTACATTATATAGCATGCTCGAATTACCCATACCAGATTACATCCAGGGTAGTGCTTTTTTGGGTAGCCAGAAGACGGCCGATCCTGATTATACCGTCATGACCCGCCAGCGCATGGACGAGCGTTTTGACAATGTTCGGGCTGTCCGTGACAAAAAATACCGTTACATTAGGAATTACATGCCTCACAGGATAGCTATGCAGCATGTAGATTATCTTTTTATCCAGCCCTCGGCCCAATCTTGGCAGCAAGCCTTCGAGACAGGTATGACCAATGAGATTCAAAGCAGGCCTTTTTTAAACAAACCCATGGAAGAGCTCTACGATACCGAGAATGACTACTGGGAGGTAAATAACCTGGTCAATGATCCAGCCTATGCTGATGAACTAGACAAGATGCGCAAGAGATTGGATGTCTGGCGGATGCAGATCAGGGATGGAGGCGTGATTCCTGAAACCGAATACAAATCTCTGGCAGGCGATCGATCTCTCTATGATTACTTGCGTTCACATGAATGTCCCTTCGAAGAATTGATTGTTGCTTCGGATCTGTCGATCCTTGGAGGTCCTGAAAACCTTGGGACCTTCATAGACTATCTAAACCATGATAATAGTGCTATGCGTTATTGGGGAGCCACTGGTCTGCTCCTTTTGGAAGAAGAAGCACAACCGGCAATTGAAGAATTAGTATCAGCCTCATTGGATGAAGCGGGTGCAGTGGCATCGATTGCTGCAGAAGCTCTGTATGGATTAGGGGAAAGGGAAAAAGCTACTAAAGCATATAGCCGTATTTTCGAGGATACAATTCAATTTGAACTCATTGATCGTTACTTTGCGCTCGGTAGTATCGACGCGCTAGGTGATGTGGATAACGATCTGATTAACGTAGTAAAAAAGCTAGCCAATGAGCTGGAGGAGAAGATGGCAAGGCGTCCACAGAGAGGAGGCATTCCCAGAAATTCCAATGAAGGAGAAGAAGATCTGCGAGCTGCAGACACCTTAAGCACTACTCTGGGAAAGATTAGCACCGCCTTTGGTCAAGGTATAGGCCTTCAAGACGGTGTGATGCCAGATCCATATTATGCATTTGGACTTCCTTATGATTTACGAATTGCCCGCTACCTGTTGCAGAAATGGGCCAGTATTTAGCAGGTAGGACATTCCATAATTGGGAATGATAGATTAACCCAGAAGAAGGTGGAGGGATCAGATTATCCCCTACCGTTCCTAATCTTACCGGGAGTGCGAATCAAGAAACACCAAATATTTGGACTTTAGTGAGTAATGGCACTTCCTACGTTTTTTGCTTTTTCTTCTTGGCGGCAGGAAACAAAACATTGTTCAAAATAAGTCGATATCCAGGAGAATTAGGATGAAGGCTTAAATCCGTATCGGGGTCTCCCACAAAGTGTTGATAGTCTTCCGGGTCGTGACCACCGTAAAAGGTCCATTGCCCCTCGTTCATAGTACCATGAATATACCGTGCCTCATCGGCGGGTTTATTCTCTCCCAGTATGAGAACATTGGATTTGATATGTTGCTTTCTGAAGCTGGTAGATTGTCCCATGAATCCCTTCACCGTGCGAGTATGGTTCTGAGTCAGCATAGTAGGTACGGGATCCCACTTAGCTGAAAAGTCAAACAAACTAAAATAGTCGGTTTGTGGCGTCACCTTTCGGTTGCGATTGTCTATCGTACTATGCTCATAGTAGAGGGGATTTTTTATAAGGCTGAAATTTTGAAATGCAAACGTCTTGCTGAAGTCCAGTTTTTCCTGTGCATTAGCATCCGCAGGATCGCCATCATAGATCTCATCACATATGTCAAGACCCTCCGCAGCCAGAGCAATGTCATAGGTGTCGGTAGCTGAGCACATGGCAAACATAAATCCTCCACCGATGACATATTCACGTATTTTCTTTACAACGGCCAGTTTCAACTGAGAAACTTTGGCAAATCCGTGATCTGCAGCTAGTTGCTCCATCTTTTTCTGGTTTTCCCGATACCAGGAAAAGGCATGATATGAACGATAGAACTTTCCATATTGACCGGTGAAGTCCTCGTGATGAAGGTGCAGCCAGTCATACTGTGCCAGCTCATCATCCAGTACCTTGGTGTCATACACTGTCTCGTAAGGTATTTCTGCATAGGTCAGAACCATAGTCACGGCATCATCCCATGGCTGTACCGCTTCACCCTTAGCATTGAAGTCAGGAGAATACACTGCGATCTTCGGTGCCACTTCTAGTTTGATCGCATCCATATTTACGGCTGGACTGGCGATCTCTTCCAATAATGCATTGAACTGAACATCAGGCAGAATTTCAAATGAAATACCTCGCGTCCTACATTCTTTCTCAAAGAGGGCGTTGTGCTGAAAGGCAAAACTACCCCCTCGGTAATTCAACAGCCACCAGGCTTCTGCTCCCTTATCCAGCACCCAATAGGTCACACCATAGGCTTTCAAATGATCCTTCTGGTCAGGGTCCATGGGAAGTAAGATATAGGACGCGTCCACGCGGACCGAGATAAGAAGGAGCATGAGGAAAGTCAAAAGACGTGGCAGTGTATTCATAGCATTCTTGCTTTACATTCGTCTAAAATTAACGCCTACTTTGCAGAAAAGTTACCTCTGGAGCAAATAATCTGGTCTAGATTCCACCTCGTATTGTGAAGATCAGGTGAACAATTTACTATTTGAATTATTCTTAACTTCGATCATTGAGGCTCCCGGGTAGTTGCCTTCGACTGAATTTTTTTACCATTGGGAGCTGATCAGAGACATAATAAAGTACACCATTTGTTCGTGTCTCTGAGGACAATGATAGAAACTCTAAAAATTGAAGTGTAGACTTTGGGAAATATAGAAATTCAGTACCCTTTCTGGAGTGTTCTGCTCTGCCTTCTGATCGGAGGCGCATTCGCATTCCTTCTCTATTATCGAGCGCAGTACTTTCCGACGGCAAAGGGTTGGGTGAAGAGTGGTTTGGGATTTATTCGGTTTGCCAGTATCTCCCTGTTGAGCTTACTTCTCCTTTCTCCCGTACTTAAAACTAGCAAGCAGGAAAGCAAGAAACCTATAGTCGTAGTGGCGCAAGATGTGTCGGCTTCCATTCGAGAAGAAATGGATAGCAATGCTCTGAGAGAATATGCGACCTCATTGATGTCAGTAGCTGAGGATTTAAGTGAAGACTACGAGGTGCGCTCCTATGCTTTTGGAGAAAACATACGGGATGGCCTGTCTACCACCTTTGATGACAAGAGTAGTAACCAGTCTTCTATGCTGCGTCATATAGGAGATTTGTATGGTGATCAAAATCTCGGTGCTGTTATTTTTGCCACTGATGGCATCTATAATGAGGGCTCAGACCCTCTCTATTCTAATGCCGCCTTTAGTGCTCCGATTTACACGGTGGCGATGGGAGATACCACTCCTGACAAGGATCTATACATCCGGCAGATCTACCATAATAATATTGCCTACCTGGGAGACAAGTCAGGCGTCCAGATAGACGTAAGTGCATACAACTGCGAGGGGCAGAGAGTGACTTTGCAAGTATTTCATATCGAAGGTGATGGAAATAGAGTGGTAGAAACCGAGACATTTACAATTGATGCACATGACTTCTTCAGAACTTTTGAATTATCCATTCCGCAAGAATCAATCGGTCTCCAGCGATTCCGCGTGTCCCTGTCGTCGGTTGCGGGCGAGAAGAGTGCAAGCAATAATCGAAAGGATTTCTTTATCGATGTGATAGATGCACGCCAGAAGATCCTTATGCTGGCTGCCAGTCCGCATCCCGATATCGCTGCACTGAAGGCAAGCCTGGAAGAGAACAAGAACTATGAAGTCTCCTCCATGCTGGCCAATGATTTTGCAGGTAACCTGGACGATTATGATTTTGTGGTTCTTCACCAGTTACCATCGGCCAGATTCAGGGTGACCCCATTGCTGCGCTCAATTAATGAAAAGAATATTCCAAAGCTTATTGTAGTCGGTGCACAAACGAATATTGCAGCCCTCAATCAATTTCAATCCCTTGTCAACATCAAGCCCAAGGGTAGCACCTCCAATGTGGTTGAAGCCATGGTGAATCCAGGTTTTAGTCCATTTACCACTACAGATATCTTAAAGAACCAAATATCATCTTTTGCACCTATTGATGCCCCATTTGCTGACTATCAGGTAGATCCCGGAGCAGATGTACTGTTAAGACAGCGTATCGGGAAAGTAGAGACCGATTTTCCCCTTTGGGTCATCGGTGATGAATCAGAATCCAGAACCGCCATTATCTGTGCGGAAGGACTATGGCGATGGAGGATGTATGACTACTTACAAAATGACAACTACGAGATCTTCAATGAGATCCTGGGAAAAACGGTTCAATATCTCACCCTAAAAGAAGACAAGCGCAAATTTAGGGTCTTCCAGGCCAACAATTTGTTGAATGAAAATGAGGATGCCCTCTTTGATGCTGAGCTGTATAATCAGTCTTATGAACTGATCAATGATCCGGAAGTCAATATGATTATATACAACAGCAAAGGAGAGGCCTTTAATTTTGGCTTTTCAAAGCGAAATAATGGTTACTATCTGGACGCCGGTCGACTGCCGGTAGATGATTATCGATGGACTGCCAGCACGCAGTATGAAGGTGAGCGTTATTCGGCATCAGGTCAGTTTAGTGTCCAGGCCATAGAAAAGGAAAGCTTTGTCACGGTAGCCAATCACAATATGCTGGCACAGCTATCCAACAATTCGAATGGTGCGATGATCTACCCGGACCAGGTGAGTTCTCTGACGGAAATGATCAGAGGAAGTGGTGAATTGAAGCCTATCCTTTACCGGGTTTTTCAGAGTACTAATGCTATTAACCTAAAATGGCTTTTTTATGTGCTGCTCGGCCTTCTTGTCATCGAATGGGGCCTACGAAGATTCTTGGGCACTTACTAGTGTTGTCATTATTAAATAAGCATACTTAAGGTGAAGTCAATTTGTATTTTAGCAAGGCATCAAAAGCGAAGTGTAGCAGAGCTCCATGAGCTTTTTAAAACGCAGATAAAATGCAAAGGGACGAATCTTGGAGTGTGCCAATTTAGTAATTGCAACACTAGATAGCACTGCATCCTTTTTACCTTTCGAAGAGCTAAACCATTTTCTTTCAATTTAGATTACATTAGTGACTATTGGGGGATCAGTCAGGAACTTCTGCACCTACGACGGTTATAATATTACATATATGACAAAAAAAGAT
>JAUILM010000366.1 GCA_030432855.1 Bacteroidia bacterium | reverse complement strand
ATATTTGAAATTTGCATTGCTGATCGATTTATAAAATGGATTTACAGGGAAATATTTAAGCCAAAACTAAAACTTTGCATGACCGGTCTGCCTCCGTCATCTATCCCCACACCGGTTTCAGGGTCCCAACCTTCCCAATCGGTTATGGTCAGCAGATTTCTAGCGCTCACAGTGAGTCGCAAGCCTTCTGCAAACTTGAGTGCATCAGCTCCCAGGGCATAGGACAGCGAAAGATTTCTCAATCGAATAAAACTTCTGGAGGAGTACCGGGTCCCTGCGATACCAGACGATCCCTTTATACCGGGTCTTTGATACATAGCACCTGTTGGATTTTCTGGAGTCCAGTAATTAAGATTTTCCGGAAATGCAATATTAAAATGAGACTCATTATTAAATATGGCCAGACCATATAAATTATCCGCTGCGAGGTATCGATTTTTCCCTCCTTGCACCGAGTTTATAAACACTCTGAGTGTCCAATTCTTATAAGTCAAAACATTATTAATTCCCAGTCGATAAGAGGGATCTCTGTCACCAATTATGGATCGATCATTACCATCCCAGACCCCATCACCATTAATATCAAGGACTTTATAAGAACCAAACTCATAGCCACTGGGAATCTCGTCACCCAGCTGCCAAAACCCATCGATAGAATAATCGAAGATGGAGCCAAGTGATTGTCCAATAAAGAGTCCTTCAGAGGTAAGGTCATCTTCTACCCCATCTCCATCCACATCAAATCCCAACAGTGTATTAATTCTATTTCGATTTCGAGAAAAATTCAGATCAGTAGTCCACTTAAAATTAGGTGATTGAATATTTACGGATGAAAGATTTATTTCTAAACCTTCGTTGTGGATTTCGCCCAGATTATCCGGAAAAATGGTAAATCGATTAATGGCCGGGATATCGACCTCATATAAGAGATCACTGGTATTTTTATTGTAGTAATCTACTGAGGCACTGTACCTCCCATTATGTAAGCGCAAATCCAGACCAATATTTATGCCGGTGGTCTTTTCCCATCTTAGTTCCGGACTTTCCAGTGCACTAATCCACTGGGTAAATAGTGAGGTGCCATCAGCTGTCACGTATCCGGGTTGTCCTGCCACCTCAGCCAGTATCTGATAGCGGCCGATGGTACGGTTTCCTGTTGTTCCGTAGGAAGCTCGTAATTTGAGCCAGTCAATACTTTCTGGCAACACGGATTTTATGAACGGCTCTTCCGACAATACCCATCCGACAGCCAGGGAAGGAAAAACACCAAATTTATTATCCGCACTGAATCCGGAAAATCCATCTCGACGTACAGTCCCGGTAAATAAATAACGGTTGAGTAAACGATAACTTACACGGGCCATATTATACAAACTGGCTTCCTTCCAGCCTCCGGAAAATACTTGCTGTTGAGCTGCATCGGCTACCTGAAGATTGTCAAAACCAAGCACATCCTTGATGAAGTTAGAGCCCTCGGCACGCGTGAATGAGAGTTCTCTTTTTTCCAGTCCATAAAGTAAGGTGACATCCAGTTGGTGGATCTCATTGAAGCTTCGACTGTAGGATAAGATATTATCTAACGTCCATGCATTTTCAATACTACTGCCCTTTACCCCAAATCCCTGAAAATTAGAACCGTGTGATAGAAATCTATTTTCCCGATTAAAATTGAAATTGTTTCCATATCGCACCTGATAATCCAATCCCTTCACAGGTAAAAGGACTTTTCCGGTAATGATCCCGTTGAGATTCAATCTCTTGTCCTCAACATCTGCAGCTGCTTCGATTATTGGATTGACTTGATTCCCAGTTGGTCGCTGTACCAATGTGCCATCTTCTTCATGAGCGGTTGCGTAAGGCTCAATAAACCGGTCAACAGGTGAATATGTCTGCGGGCCGTAGTTACTCACTGCAATAAAGCTTTGTAAATCAATTGAAAACCAATCAGTAACATTTGTCCCCAGATTAATCCTACCATTTATACGATCAAAGAACTCGTCTTTTAAGTGCCCTTCCTGTTCAGTATAGCCAAAAGAGGCAAAGTAATTACTGGTTTCATTCCCATTCTGAACCGAGAGGTTGTATACTTGAGTCACCGGACTTGAATTAGTCACCTGATCATACCAATCGAAGGATCGTCCTGCTTCAAATTGTCGTATCTCATGACTGGTCTTAAAATTAGTGGTCTGAACCCAATCAGGATTTCGCTCCAGATAACCGGAAGCTTCGGTACGACTTTGCTGAATATCTGATTCCTCCACTTTTTTAATGAATGCCTCTGGCCCCTGGGCCCGAAGTTCTCGCCAGGGCTGCTGCAGTGACAGGGTAGATGAAAATTGTATCGTTGGCTTACCCTTTCTGTCAGATCCATTTTTTGTCGTCAATAATATAACCCCATTGGATGCTTGCGATCCATAAATGGCCGTTGCACTCGCATCTTTTAAGACCTCTATAGATTGGATGTCATCAGGATTGATTGAAATCAGGTCACCGCGATAAATGACTCCATCCATCACAATCAAGGGGTCCTGAACACCTGAGAGAGAGGATTGTCCACGAATCCCTATCGATGGATTTTCACCTGCCTGATCCACCTGGCCTATACTTAGTCCCGGCACGGCCCCGGTGATACCTTCCATCAAGCTTACATTAGGTTGCTCATCAAATCCTGCCATATCGACACTTTCTACCGAACCACTCAAATCCCGAACCTTAGCGGTTCCGTATCCTATCACCACAACTTGATCCAGGGATGAAATACTTTCTTCCAAAACGATATCGAACCTGGTCTGACCCTGAATGCTAATTTCCTGGGTATTAAATCCAGTATAAGAAACCACAATAGTTTGGGCATCATCGGGCACCGACAGAGTGAAATTTCCATCCAGATCACTAGTAGTCCCTGTACTACTCCCCTTCAGTAGAATCGTGGCACCTATGAGTGGTGCGCCTTCCTGGTCTTTCACCACTCCACTGATGGTTTTCTCTTTCCGCAGTTCCATTATAGCATTTGCCATGGTGGAGAGTTGCTGTCCGGGAGCTTGCATTTTATGATCTATGGATAGATTACCCCTGGAGCGAAGTTTTTCAATTTGTTTAAACTTCTTTAGAACTCGACGAGAGTCCTTTCTCCCTTGTTTGGATTCCTCATAAATCACAAAATACCGATCATTGAAACAATCATATTGCAAATTTGCGCTTGACATCAGTCTTTCTACCGCTCGATCCAAACCTTCATCAAGATCCCATGAGAAATCAACCTTTCTATCTTTTAAGAGAGTTGCATCATAGGAGAAAAACACCTGATAATGCTGTCCCATTTCATCCAGGATTTCTGATAAAGGCTGGACATTGCCCTGATGCACGTTGGCATTTACCTGTAGAAAAGGCAGGAAACTTAATAATACCAATACAGCGACATATCGGCCTGTTGTAAATAATTTGTCATTCATAACTTTACAGATTTATGATTTGGGGTCAGCGTTTGTCTATGTTAGAGTTCCTTCTATTTTATTTTAGAATCATCCTTGTGCCCTCAAGGACAATTTCAACGTGCATGGACTTTTCCAAAGTTGGAATCACCACTGACAGATCCTCCATGGGTACCGCCACGTTATATTTGTTAGAATAAATCGAGGCATTCTTTACCTCAATTTCTACTCCATATATCTCCTCGATTTTTTCTAAAATCGGGAAGGCATCTTCATCATTAAAAATGAGTACACCGTCTTTCCAGGCATCCGGAGCTCCCACTCCCAGATTTCGATGGTGTCTGGCTAGTGTTCTACCTTTTTTAGATGAATAAGAGATAAAGTCCCCCGGTGACATCATAGTCTCTTCCTCACCGTGTTCAAGCTTTACTTTACCTTCGTGCAAGAATACTTCGGTGGATTCCCCTCGAGCGTGCACATTAAATTCAGTGCCCAGGACTTCTACCATAAGATCTTCCGTACGTACCTGGAACGAAGCTCCTGTCTCAGGTTTTTTCTCAATCTTGAAAAAGGCTTCTCCAGTCAGTTCCACCAGCCGATCTGATCCCTTACGCCACCTTCGACTATGTCTTAGCTCCGAATTTGCATTAAGAAGAACTTGAGACCCATCTGGTAGATCTATCGTTTTCCACTCACCAAAATCGGTGGCATATACAATATCACTCTGCCAGGAATTCAAAAAGAACCAGGTACCTATTGACAGTAGCAATAAGATACTAGCTGCAGAGAGCCATCGACTGGAAAGTCTTTTTGATGTCTTTGAGGATCGATCTTTGGTTTTTCTGTGAAGATCATATAGTGTCTTCCATTTCGCATCAAGTTCCGCTTCGGTTTTAGAGTGTCGTGTAAAGTAGGCCTGATTGCTCTCAAGAAATGTCCGGGCCTCCTGAATTGTCTCGTGCTTATGTGGGTAGGTTTCAATAAAAGAATACCAAAATGCCTCAGTCTCACTATTCGGCTCAGTTACCCACTTTCTAAAAAAGGGGTCCTCGATAAATTGTCGAAAATCGTAGTGAATGTACTGTTCTATATTCATCCTGTATCTATTGTCTCCCACCAAAATGGAATCACCATCGGGTAGGATTTCGACTAAACTTATGCAGTTTGTTTACGTGTCTGGAATCTAACCAGTTAGTACCAGATAAGGTATCATGTGATTTGTAACCTTGGTTACCTGATTTTTTTCAAAAAAAATGTGTTTTGGATCGAACAGATCTGGTTGCGATCCTATTCAGGAAAGAATGACAGTAAGATATAGAGTAAAATTCTCATCACATTTGCAGCTTCCCGCATTTTCTTCAAAGCACGTGAAAGGTAGTTGCGCAGCACCTGGTGCTTCATCGATGTGATCTCTGAAATATCCTCATACGAAAGTCCCTGATAGTAGCGAAGAAAAACGATCTGTCGCTGTCTATCCGGTAATTGAGCGATGCGCTTGGCAACCCAATCTCTGGTGTACATCTTACGTTCTTCCTCTATCCATTCCTGCTCAGGAGAAAGTACCGCATCATCTTTAGCCTCACCATAGGATTCCGGTATTTCGTTCCAGTGGCGAATTTCCATAGGAAGCTGTCGTCTCAGATTTTGCTTCAATGACTGGAACAAATAGACCTCAACATTCCTAACACTACGAATACGTTTAGGATCTTCAAGAAACCATAGAAATAAGTCCTGAATTCGATCTTCTACAATCTTCTTATCGGGCAGGATGATCAGTCCATAGTGAAGTAAGGAGTTGTAATATTGCTTATACAAACAAGATAGTGGGACTGCATTACCAGTCTCTTCAACGTCAATACTTGGTGTCTCAGTAAGCGTTTTAGAATATCTCATTACTTGGTTCCCCTCCCAACAATCTCCTGAACAAAGAGGTTTTACAAGATCTAAACTAGGTTTTTTTTTCGAAGACCAAATAAATAATGCAGTTGAGTCACTTGATTACGGAGCACCAACTCCCTTCTTTCCTGAGTTAGGCATGTCTCACCTTTCAATCATCGGCACGCTTTCAGACTGCCGGCAGGCATGCCAATACATGCTTTACTGGGATAGCATTTATTCAAAAAATACGCTATCTTATAAAGTGTATCCTCGTTTATCAAATCTAACTACAAGGCAATGAAAAACTACCAGCAAAAATCAGTTGAGTCCACGACCTATCAAAGGGACTTCAAGCCTTCTTCCGTGACCCGCTACATGACCTCACTTAATAATCTAATCACCGTGCATCGGGACACCCTGATCACAGAAGTGGTCGAGGTACTATTAGAGAAAGAGATCACAGGAGTACCAGTACTAGATCACAAGGGCAGTTTAGTTGGATTGATCGATGATAAAGACTGCTTGAAGGTCTTGTTTGACATTGCCTATCATAATCATCCGGTAGAAAAGTCAACCGCCGCCGATTACATGACTAGTGTCATGAAGACTATATCTACAGATGCCAATATCGTTGAGGTTGCTGACGTTTTTCTCCACACAAAATACAAACGTCTACTGGTAGTCGACGATGGAGGTAACCTGAAAGGGCAAATCAGTAGACAAGACATCTTGCGTGCCATACGGGACTTCAATGACAATGCCTGATCGGTGTTATTCTGATACGATCTGGCGATTGACATGATGATAGAGCAAGACAAGAGGCAAGCACAAAAACTTGCTTCTAAAGTTTACATATTCTAATTAAGATTCTATCTTTGCGCACCCTTCTTAGAAGAGGTAGAGTTGCCGATGTGGTAGCTTCGTTATATGGTGGTTGTAGCTCCCGCCTTCGTGACACTTCGGACGG
>JAUILM010000365.1 GCA_030432855.1 Bacteroidia bacterium | reverse complement strand
CTCAATGGACAGGAAGTGATGAATTATACTTCAGAAACAGCCACAGATGAAGGTCCTATTGGCATCCAATTGCATCCTAACCGGGATATGACGATCGAATACAAAAACATAAAGTGCGCTGCCTTGTAGCCAATTAAAAATAGGCATTCGATGTTTCGATCTATACTCCTTCTCTGTCTTTTTATCATTTCGTCCTCGCCCACACGAGCACAGGAAAAAATTCCACTTTGGCCCCAGGGAGCACCTGGCTTTGAGGACCGGAAAGATGAAGCGGAACAAGCCAGGGACTGGTGGGTCAAGAATATTCACAACCCCAGTATCACAGCATATCTCCCGGATCCAACTCTAGCGACAGGTACTGCCGTTGTGATTTGCCCGGGAGGCGGTCATAGAGAGCTTGTATTTGATGCAGAAGGAACAGATGCCGCCCTATTCTTTAACAAACTTGGTGTTGCAGCTTTTATTTTAAAATACCGTTTGGGTCGTGAGGAAGGTTCTCCCTATGATGTAGCGGTGCACCCAAAACAGGACATCCTGAGAGCTATGAGAGTAGTCAGAAGTAGGTCTGAAGAATGGAATTTAGATCCCAGTCGTCTGGGAGCTATGGGTTTTTCAGCTGGAGGTGAGGTTGTCAATATGATAGCATATGATGATAATCAAGGCAATCCAGCTGATGATGATCCCATAGAAAGGTCAAGTGCAAATCCAGATTTTCAGGTTTTAATTTATCCGGGGCCACTAGGTATTCCTGAGGCCGTATCAAAGGATGCACCCCCTGCCTTCCTTTTAGCTGCCATAGATGACCCTTGTTGTTCTGGTCCCACACTTAGGCTTCTTAATGCGTATCATAAAGCTGGTGCATCTGCTGAGGGGCATGTTTTCGCCCAGGGCAGTCATGCATTCAACATGGGTTTACGATCTGACCTGAAATCGATTCATTCCTGGCCTGATAGACTTGCTGATTGGCTGGAGGACACGGGTTTGCTTAAAAATTCCAGAGAGTAACTGACTAAAAAAGCATACAATGAGAATTCTACTTAGCACATGTTTTTTGTTATCATTTATCATTGCAAAAGCGCAGCATGGTACCGTGCACGACGAAATGATGGTACACAGTGACATCCTTGACATGGATCGCAAATTTGCGGTATATCTTCCACCAGATTATGAAACATCTAACCGATCATATCCCGTCTTGTACCTTCTGCATGGTGCGGGTGATGACCAGACCGGTTGGGTTCAGTTTGGTGAAGTGCTGCATATTGCAGATAAAGCGATTCATACAGGAGAAGCAACCCCGATGATCATTATAATGCCGGATGCCGATACCGGACAGCGAGGATATTTCAACAGTCCGGATGGTACCTGGAGATACGAGGATTTCTTCTTCGAAGAGTTGATGCCTTATGTCGAGAAAACCTACCGGATCAAAAGTGACAAGCGATATCGGGCTGTTGCCGGTCTCTCCATGGGAGGTGGTGGTTCTTTCATGTACGCACTTCACCATCCTGAGCTATTTTCCTCGGCATGTCCCTTGAGCGCTTATGTAGGGGCATTGGATTTTGATCAGTATAAAGAACGAGCGGCTCGTAATGAAGCGAATAAGGATCTATCGGAAGATGCCTTAAGATCTCACTGGCAGAAACATAATGCTGTAGAGTTGGTAAAGAGCATGGATGCAGAAGACATTAAATCGGTACGGTGGTTTATAGATTGCGGTGATGATGACTTTCTCTATGAGGGGAATTCCCTGATTCATATCGAAATGCGTAAAAAAGAGATTCCACACGAATATCGTGTACGAGACGGTGGGCATCGCTGGACCTATTGGCGCACCTCACTTCCAGTCGTGTTATCCTTTGTATCGGACGCTTTTCATCAGTATTAATGCCAAGCTGTTAGTGATCGTCCCGGACTCCATACTGCAAAGGAACTAATCTGGGTTCTGAATCTTCTCCTAATATGACCATAAAAAGGTCATCATAGGCTCCATGGTCCAAATCCTCCAATGCAGGTTGTATGCCCATCAGGTTGATGGTCTGGGGAATGGTATTACTGTGTCCGACGACAAGTACCTTTCCTCCAGCATATTTATCCTGAATGATTTCAACCAGAGCATTTAGATCTCCGGGATTATAGATTTCAATTTCCACTTGCTTATCCCGGGCCAGGGGTTTCACAGTCTCAATGGTTCGGGTATAGTCAGTACTAAATATAGCATCTAGCTCCACATTTTCAAGGACGTGTGTCAATGCCAGAGATCTGTTGACGCCATCATCACTCAATGCATCATTATCACCTAATCGATCGGCATGTCGCACGAGAAAAATCAGGACGTCTGAGCCTTGCCCCAGAAGAGTTGTGCAGGAAAAAAACATATAACAGAACAGGAAAATTATCGTGCTTCGCATTTTCTTCATTTTACTTCGTTAAACAGCATAAGATCTTTGTACAAAGTTATTTTTCACATGAGACACCTACCACAAATTATCATACTCCTGGGATTAATACTCTTTTCATTTGCCTGCCAGAAGGAGAGTGACCTCAATATACCATTCATCAATGTAAAAGGGATCTCACTGCATTTACTTGATGCCTATGAAATCGATGGCAATAGCAGGGCCATTGACGAATCGTCAGTACGACTGAGTAAGGACGCATTACTTAGTGATGGAGATTTTATCAGCTACGACAGTAATCTTCACACTTTCACCATAAGTACCAGTGGTCGGCAGCGTATAAAGGACCTTGAACACAGTACATCCGGGATTCCATTTGCTCTCCTGGCTGATGGAGCCCTAATCTACACGGCCTATTTCTGGCCCTCCTACTCTTCTGCATCCTGCGACTGGATTGTCACGGATCCTATTATAATGCCTGACAATACCTTGTCAATGAAGCTAGGATACGCCTCCGCCTCTTCAGATATACCTGACAGGAGAAATCATGAAAGACTGATCAACAGATTGCGAGCCAGTGGACGGTTGATCAACTGATTCTTGAGTGGCACGATGCCTACTTATTCAGTATGGACTCAATATCTTTCAGCTCTGTCTCTGAAAACTCAAGATTGTCCAGACTGCCAATATTATCCACTAATTGTGAAACTCTGCTCACCCCCACCAATACCGTTGTGATTCGTTCATCTTTCAGGAGCCAAGCAATGGCCATTTGTGCTAAACTTTGACCCCGATTCTCTGCCATATTATTCAGTGCCCGGACCTTGTCGAGCAAGTCTCCCGTGATCTGATCTTTGGTGAGATATCTTGCATCCTTTACCGCTCTGGAATCTTCGGGAAAACCCTTAAGATATTTACTGGTAAGCACTCCCTGCTCGAGGGGTGAGAAGGCAATAGATCCTACCCCTTTGTTACCCAGGACATCCAGCAGGCCATCTTCCACCCATCGGTCAAACATACTGTAGCGGGGTTGATGGATGAAGAGTTTGGTACCCAAATCCTGCAAAATCTCCGCTGCTTTTGCTGTGTCCTCAGCACTATATTGCGAAATACCAGCATACAAAGCCTTACCCTGTCTCACCAGATCATGCAAAGTACCAATCGTTTCCTCCAGTGGTGTGTCGGGATCTCTCCTATGTGAATAAAAAATATCGACGTAGTCGATACCCATCCGTTGCAGGCTTTGATCAAGACTGGCGACCAGATATTTCCTTGATCCCAGATTACCATAGGGGCCCGGCCACATATCCCATCCTGCTTTGGAAGAGATGATGAGTTCATCCCGGTACGGTCGAAAGTCTTTCTCAAAGATTCGTCCAAACGTCTCTTCAGCTGCGCCGTAAGGTGGCCCGTAATTGTTGGCCAGGTCAAAATGTGTGATACCTTTATCGAATGCGGTCCGAAGTATTTCCCGGGCTTTTGTGAAATTGTCATCATGGCCGAAATTGTGCCACAGGCCAAGAGAAATCATGGGTAAAAGAATGCCGCTTTTACCACAACGTCTATATTTCATTGTGTCGTAGCGATCGGTAGAGGCTACATAAGGAGGCAAGGCAGTGGTGTCGTTAATTTGCATCTGTTATTATTTTTTAGGAGTCTTAAGATAAAAGTTATGTGGGACGTATCAGAAACCTATAGCGTTTCCACCATCTACTTTTATGATTTCGCCACTGACAAAAGCGGCCTGATCACTGGAAAGGAAGTACGCCATATTAGCAATATCTTCAGGTGCTCCCATCTTACCCATTGGCGTCCGGTCGAGTACCTTCTGTTTTCTGGCGGGATCTCCATCAAACGCTTTAGCTGTCATAGGTGTGACAATGAAACCCGGAGCTATGCAATTGACCCGAATACCCAAAGGTGACAATTCTACCGCCATAGCACGCGTCATCCCCTCTACCGCTGTCTTAGCGGCACTGTAGGCAATGACCTTTGGAATGCCGTACTGAGCCGCCATAGAACTAATGTGAATAATGGATCCACGGCCTGCCTTTGCCATTACCCTGGCTACCTCGCGTGATATAACAAAGACACTGGTGAGGTTCGTATTAATAACTTCTGTGAATTCTTCGTCACTTACTTCGAGCATAGACTTCTTTCGATTGATTCCCGCATTATTGACCAACACATCAATTCGTCCATAGGCATCTACTGTGTTCTGAATGAGATTGGGTATGGCTTTCAGATCATTCATGTCAAAGGGTGTGGGTTTACAATCAGGACCCAGTGATGCCGCTGCAGCATGCAGTTTTTCGACAGTACGGCCTGTAATGATTACCGTGTACCCTTCTTCAACAAACTTCTGAGCCATGGCCAGTCCCAGCCCTGAGCCCCCTCCGGTGATAATTGCAACTTTCTTATCCTTCATAGAGTTGTTTATATTTGAATCTTAAGGTTAAATCCGGATTCTGTCTTAGAATCTCCATTAGGGCCTAAAATGTCCTTTCTAATGCATAATCCGGGTGAAAAGGTTTCGAATATAGAAACTATTTAGCCCCTCAGACTACTTGTGATCCAAAAAAGACAGAATCTCTACAGCAATGGCTCTGCTGGATAGAATATTCATACGTCTATAAAAAAATACACTACTTCGAAAAAAAGTGTAATCGATAGATTATCATGGATTTATCCCTTAATTTGTCGATCGTGAAAAAAGCTTGTTAACAAAAAAAATTGAGGATTTGAAAAGAAGAGACTTTCTCCAAGTAGCCGGATTAGGAGCCGGCATGCTAGCTAGTCCTGTTCCCATCTTCGGTCGAAGTGTCCCAGCTGAATATCTGGTCGACCCGGGAATGGATGTGGCTCAAAAGAAAATGCTGGCCGATGTAGCCCTTAATACGGCTAAATCTAAGGGTGCTACATACGCTGATGCCAGGATCGGTAGATACCTAAACAATTATGTATTCACCCGGGAAGAAAAGGTTCAAAATACCGTAAATACCGAGTCTTTTGGTATTGGTATCCGAGTCATTGTCAACGGCACCTGGGGATTTGCATCTACTAATGATGTGACACCTGATGGTATCCAGAAAGCTACCGAAATGGCAGTGGCTATCGCCAAGGCAAATTCCAAGATTCAAACGGAAGAAGTGATACTCGCACCTGTGAGAGGTCACGGTGAAGTATCATGGAAGACACCTATCGAAGTCAATGCTATGGAGGTACCGGTATCTGAAAAAGTAGATCTGCTACTCTCGGCAAATGCCAAAGCGATGGAGAATGGAGCAGATTATGTGAACAGTGTGATTTTCTCCGTCAATGAACAGAAGTACTTTGCGAGCACGGAAGGATCTTATATTGATCAAGATGTCCACAGAATCTGGCCGGTCTTCAATGTAACGGCTGTAGACAAACAAACCGGAAAGTTCAAAAGCCGTCAGGGACTGGGTGCTCCCATGGGCATGGGCTATGAATATCTCATTCCGGATGCCTCCAAGCGTGTGGAAGGTGGTGCAGGCGTGACCTTGTACAGGGATCGGTACGACATCATCGCCGATGCTGAGGCAGCCGCTAAGCAGGCCCGCGAAATGCTTGGAGCTAAGTCTATTGAGCCCGGAAAATATGACCTGGTACTGGAACCTAATCATCTGGGCCTAACCATCCACGAATCTGTAGGACACCCACTGGAATTGGACCGGGTACTGGGATATGAAGCTAACTATGCAGGTACCAGCTTCGCCACACTGGACAAATGGAAAACTAAAGAATTCAAGTACGGAAACGAACTCGTGAATTTAGTAGCCGACAAAACTCAGGTTGGCTCATTGGGTGCAGTGGGATACGATGACGAAGGGGTAGAATGTAAGAAATGGGATCTGGTACGTGACGGA
>JAUILM010000364.1 GCA_030432855.1 Bacteroidia bacterium | reverse complement strand
GTTCATTAGAGATATCGACCGTCTCAGGGACGGAAGTCTGCATGCGGAAAGCCATCTCATACTGGCTAATTTTCGAATTAATCTCAGGATCTCCCCAGATATCAAATTGATGCTCGTTCATGGCCTTGATACGATCCAGGGCACGTTGGCGATCCTCCCGATGCACACCATGTGGATTATTCAAATAGAGGACGGGCTCTTTTCCGGATCGAAACTGGACTCCCTGATGATGTGAGGGCAGAAACCCACTACCCCACGATAATGAATTGAGTGGTTGACCTCCGCCCCCATGTGAGACCATCACCACAAAGTTGGGCAGATTTTCATTGTCTGACCCCAGGCCATAGCTCAGCCAGGATCCGATCGAAGGTCTTCCACTAATCTGCGAACCTGTCTGAACAAACATCACGGCAGGTTCATGATTGATGGCTTCCGTATACAGGGACTTCACGATACAGAGATCATCCACTATTTTGGCCGTATGGGGAAAGAGCTCACTGACCCAGGCCCCCGATTGACCATATTGATTGAAATCATATATCGACTGCACCAGGGGGAAGGTTGACTGACTGGCGACCATGCCAGAGTTTCTTTGCGTACCACGAATGGAGTCTGGTATCTCCTCACCATGCCAATTCTTCAGTGCGGGCTTGTAGTCAAACGTTTCAATTTGTGATGGACCACCGGCCTGAAAAAGATAGATAATACGCTTTGCCCTGGCCGGGAAATGGCCATCACCTAACACACCACCGTTACGAACAGCATCTAGTGATGTCGAACTCGTAAATGCGCTCTTGCCAAACAAACCTGAGAGTGCCAGCGCCCCCAGGCCCAAACCTGAACTTCGGAGAAAATCTCTCCGTGAGTGGCCTATTGATTTATGGTGATTATGTGATTTGATCATTCCTTATTCATTATTTCTTGGTATATGCTTCGGAGGTATTCATAATGGAGTTGACCACTACCCCCAGGGCGGCAATTTCAGACACATTGAGGTTAGTATCCCAATCTCGATATCCGTTGTCCATATAGGCCAGCGCCTTCACTTTGTCTTTGGAAAAGTTTTCAAGCTCTTCCTCATAGAATTCAATCAACATATTCTGCTCAACCGTGTCCGGCTTTCTACCGGTCAATAGTCGAAATGCTTTATGAAGTCGCACTTTACTGTTTTCCTCTGTCTGAAGGAGATTCTGGGCCAGGACTCGGGATGCCTCTACAAACTGCGGATCATTCAGCAAATTGAGCGCTTGCAGTGGTGTACTGGATAGCCTTCGATTGACTATACAGGTCCCCCGATCATTCACATCAAAAATCTGCATAAAGGGTGGTGGAGAAGCCCGTTTCCAAATCGTATAAAGACTCCTTCTATACAGTCCGTCTCCATCTTCCTGGAGATACCGATATGCCCAGTGCTTGGTAGTGAGACCGTCCCACAATCCATCCGGTTGATAGGGATAGACACTTTCTCCTCCCGGTTGGGTGACCAGGAGTCCACTGACAGACAGTGCATTGTCACGTATCATTTCTGCTGGCATCCGATATCTCGGACCTCTGGTCAGGAGGATATTTTCCGGATCTTTTTCCAGCATTTCATCCGAAATCCGGGAGTCCTGCATGTAGGTGGCAGATGTGACGACTAATTTGTGCAGTGCTTTGACATCCCAATCACTTTCCATAAAATGGACAGCCAGCCAATCCAATAGCTCAGGATGCGAAGGTAAACTCCCCTGGGCTCCAAAATCGTCAGAGGTACTTACTAAGCCTTTGCCAAAATGCATTTGCCATATGCGATTCACATATACACGAGCGGTCAGGGGATTTTCATCGTCGAAAATCCATTGAGTTAATCCATAGCGGTTCTTTGGAAAACCAGTTCTGAATGGCAACACAGATGCCGGTGTCGAAGGCTCTACTTGTTCACCCTGCGCATCGTAGACACCCCGGTCCAGCACATAGGTAGGTCTGGGCTCCGGAAGGTCCCCCATCACCATGATTTCCTTAATATCGGTTACGATGGCATTTTCCTGGTCCCGAAGTTGCTTTAGGTCGGATCGAAGTGCACGTGATGGACCATCGACGGTGGTGTAATAATGGTCCTGTAAAATCTTCTTTCGGGCATCTTTTTGTTGCTGCACCATCCGCGCCTTTTCAGGACTAAAAGCATACAATACTTCCAGGTCGGACAATTTGCGATCATATACCTTTATCTCGTCCAGACCTCCCTTTTTAAAGGGTATGAATTTATCGCGGGCTCCCAAAGTGATACCGCTAAATCCATACGTATGTATGTCCGGTTCAAACAAAATGGATTTATAGAGATGGTTGTAGTCGATATCAACTGCCTGTTTCTCTCCATCAATATATATCGTAATTCCCTCAGCCTTACTGGATCCGTCATAGGTTACGGCAATGTGGCTCCAACTCCCTGAAGGAAGTGATGCCTGTGTCGTCACCTGAAGAGCATTATAGGGCCATGCCCGCGCAATGACAAACTGCACCTTATTATCCCTGAGATGTAGGGAATATCCTTTCAATCCCAGGCGAATACTTTCACAATGCCACAAGAGACCGACTTCGGGATAGATCGTATCCGGTCTGACCGCAAGCTCAAATGAAAAGTCATCAGTACGGTCATACCATCCTATTTTTTCTCCCAGAGTGATGCGGTTGTAGTCGCTGACAAAAAATCCTTTACCCTTATACCCTTCTTTGATAATCGGTTGAATCAACTTGGCAGGAAGCCTGATGTCCACTGTATTCGGGGTTCGTTGATCACCTGGATTTCCTTCGAAATGATCCAAGGGGTAGTATGCGGTCATAGCTTCCTCAATACCTTCCTGAAGGTCCAGATCCTCACCTATGTTCGAGAACCATTGGTCGAAGGTTTCATCCACCAACTGATGTTGGTCAACCTTGTGTTCCATATTATCGATCATCCGGGTGACCTCTGCAATCTTTTCATCTTCAATATCTGAGGAAAGTAGTAAGGAAGGTCCGGGCACCTGTTCGGGGCCATAGATGGCTGATCCCATTTCGAAAGTACTGTTGAAAAAACCGAAGAGCTGATAATAATCCTTTTGTGAAATAGGATCAAATTTGTGATCGTGACATCGGGCACATTCCAGCGATAGACCCAAAATGCCCGTGCCCAGTGTGTTGGTACGGTCGGCCACATATTCCACCCGATACTCTTCAAAGACAATCCCGGCTTCTGAGTTTCTCTTGTGCAACCGGTTGAAAGCGGTTGCCAGGGTACTTTCTTTACTTGCCTCAGGGATCTGATCCCCCGCCAGTTGCCAGGTGATAAACTGATCATACGGCATATTCTTATTGAATGCTTCTATCACCCAGTTTCTCCAAGGGTAAAACTCCCGGTGCTTGTCATCCAGGTACCCATCACTATCGGCATATCTAGCTACATCCATCCAGTCGGCGGCCATTCGTTCTCCATAGGCATTGGATGCCAACAGGCGATCGACCAGGTTTCCATAGGCTTCCGGACTATCATCAGCGATGAACTGATCAATCTCCCCAAGGGTAGGTGGTAGTCCGGTGAGATCGAATGTTACTCTCCGGATTAGTGTTTCTTTGGAGGCCTGATTTGAAGGCATCATTTCCCGGGATTGCAATTCGCTTAAGACAAAGTGGTCAATCGGTTGACGCACCCATGAGGGATCCTGTACCCTCGGTAGTTTAGGCTTAGAAGGTGGAACAAACGCCCAGTGTGGCTTGTACTCCGCCCCCTGCTCAATCCACTTTGTCAGAATAGCCTTTTCCTCCTCCGATAACTCCAGGTGGGAGTCTGGAGGTGGCATCAGAGCCTCGCTATCTTCAGATATGATTCTTCTATATAGTTGACTTTCACCCGGTCTTCCAGGTACAATCGCATAGCCATCACCACTTTCCAATGCCTGATAGGCCATCTCTTCAAGATCTAATCGGAGGTTAGCCTCACGATTTTCCGCATCGGGTCCATGACAGTGAAAACACTTATCCGAAAGAATAGGCTTTACATGAAAGTTGTAGTCTATATCATCAGGCAAATGCTTTTCTACCGCCACCAATGCATCGGGTTTCTCATATCCACACGAAATCAATAGTATGCATATGAGCGTGACAAACACCAAACTTCCATTGAAAACAGTAGTTGCTTTTTGCTGCATCCAGTTCTATGTATAATTTTACTTTTAAGCAGTTATTGAATGGTGAGGTGACAAATCTCCCAGAAAATAGGAAGATTCACAGAAGGAGACCCGGATTAACGGTTGTTTTAACGGTTAAAAACGTCATTTGAGACGTAGAAAGAGACCCGCATGGTACCGAAGAATGAAGTGAGGGCATTATTGGAAAGGATTTCAAAAAGTAAGTCTTTTGGTCCGGGATCCACTTATACTCGTCTGCTCCATTTTCTGGTTGACTCCACCTTTTCAGGAGATGTGCCTAAGGAGCAAACCATAGCCGAACATCTTTTCGGTAAGAACATTGCCGGATCTGACACATCGAAAATCAGGGTTTACATCTATCATTTGCGTAAGAAACTGCAGCAGTACTTTGAAGAGGAAGGTAAGGACGAATCTATCCTGCTGAAAATACCTAAAGGAGGGTACAAGGTCGAGTTTAAATCCAGAGATCTGCAACGCACAGGCATTTCACAAAAGAGAAGTAAATCGAGCCTGGTGGCTCCAATGGGGACACTCCTGCTGGTTTCTCTACTGATAAATACCTACTTATTGATACGAAAGGATTCTACAGAACAGGACTCATCCATCCCGACCTTTTGGACAACATATTTTGAAGATGAAAAACCCATTCAGGTAGTGATTGGGGATTTAATGGTGTATTCTGAAATGGATAGCACCACGGGTAATATGACGACTATTCGATTTCCGGAAATCAACTCATTGGAACAATTTGACACCTTCAGCGCCAGACGTCCAGACAGACAACTCAATCCACTGAGCTATTCGCACGCTCCCACGGGCAGTACAGAATGGATAAACAGCCTAACGAAGATTTTCCACCCATATAAAGACTTTAATATCCGGATGAGCTCAAAGCTCGAAACCCGGGATTTGCTGGACTATAATCTTATCTACGTTGGCATGCAGAAAACCGCTGGGATGCTAAATAGTTATTTTGACCAAAGTATTTTTGATTACGATGTCAATCATACAGACCAGTACAACTATCAGCTCCAGGACTCCTTTCTCACTTTCTCCCCTCATGGAGATCCTAGTGACAAGCATACGGACTATGGTTTTATCGCGCGATACCCGGGTCCCAATGATAATTTCATCTTTATGTTTAGCGGACTCTGGGATTCAGCGGCATCTGAAAGTTTGCGAAGTTTCACCATGGAAAGCAAGATTTCTGAAATGGAGGACTACATGAAAAACCAGCTGGGCTATATTCCCAATTACTTTGAGATGTTAATCGAAGTCAACGGGGTAGACCGTATTGGGTTTGAAGGCAGAGTGCTTATTTTCAATGAAGTGACACGTTAGTGTTCAGTCTTGCAGTCAGTCAGCAGTCGGCGGTCAGCGGTCAGCAGTCTAGCACTGAAGCCACTGTGCGTAGTTTGCCTTTCAGTTTTTCATATAGCGGTCTGGCAGAGGTCTTCTTCAATTATTGAGCGTATGCCTCTTGCCAGGTGTCTTCCATCCGGGGGTATTGCTCCCTGCAAGCCAGATACTCCTCCATCATTTGGCGCATGGTGGGGCTAAGTCCATTCAAGTATTCAGGAGTGAGGAGATCCGCATTCAATAAATAAAAATGCCAGGTGGGAGGCTTGGTAGCACTGTGATATCCCATGTGTAGTGTGCGACGAGGAATTTTAGTAGGCTCATCACTCCAGCCACGATGGATGAGATTATTATTATAGAATACAGCTTGTCCTGCCTTGAGATTGACAATGACACCACCAGGCATGTCAGCTTCAAGGGGAGCATAGTGCCGGGTGCCACCAAAGGCTGCGTCTTCGCCTGGAGTATTGGGTCTGCAATGTGATCCCGGAACCACCCAAAGAGCGGACTCCTCCACCAGAGGCAAATTAATTTGCACGCTATTATGAAATCGATCTTTTGAAAAGAGTCGATCTTCTATTTGATCTTCGGGAATTTGAATGACGTCCCGATGCCATCCCAACTGATAAATCACACCAGGATTTGACGCGAGAATCGAGGCATTATTTACTATGAGTTTTGGACCAATTAATTCCTCAACTACCGAAAGTACTTTAGGATGATGGAAGGCATGGTGAATAGGCTCCGTATTGGGTTTAGTCAGAAGATGAAAATAAT
>JAUILM010000363.1 GCA_030432855.1 Bacteroidia bacterium | reverse complement strand
CAGTAGCAATAGAAATGGGGTCGATCGTAGTACCAATGTGTTTATAGCTGATTGGGTAGAGGGTGACACAGCAGAACTCGTAGATATTGAAAATCTCAAGAGCCATGTACGGTATCTGTCCAGCGATCAATTGCAGGGACGCCTGACGGGAAGCGAAGGTGAAGCCATGGCTGCAGAATACTTGCAAAAGCAATTGGAGACCCTGGGTCTGGGCACGTTTTTAAGTGACTCTTATGAGCACCCATTTGAATATAAAGTGAGATTAAATCCACATAATCCCCAGGAAAGTAAAGACAATCATGGTAAGAATGTCGTGGCATTTCTGGATAATGAAGCCAGTAAAACTATTTTAATTGGTGCACACTATGACCACCTGGGCTTGAACGAACATCGCAATTCCACTTTGCCTAATTCTGAAGGAATGATCCATAATGGAGCTGATGACAACTCAAGTGGAGTGGCAGCCGTGTTGGAACTTGCCAGAATGTACAGCCAGAATACGACACAGGAAAATGTGAATTTTGTTTTTGCTTTGTTTTCGGGTGAAGAGGACGGACTGATTGGTTCTAAACATTTAGCAGATGAATTGGCTATTCAAAAGATGGTTCCTGCCTGGGCACCCAAGTCGTGGAAAAGTCCGATTGTTTCAATGATTAATCTGGATATGATCGGTAGGCTGAATGAAGACAAAGTTTTAAATATCGGTGGGATTGGCACCAGTCCTAAATTTGGAGAATTCGCCCAAAAATTCAAGCCTGCCGGCATTAACCTGGCAATTGATAGTAGTGGCATTGGCCCCAGTGATCATACCTCTTTTTATTTGAAAGACATTCCGGTGATGTTTTTATTCACAGGTACCCATGAAGACTATCACAAGCCCAGTGACGATTATGAAAAGATTAATTTTTCAGGCGAAAAAATTATTGTCAATTATGTATTTGACCTGACCAACGCTATGGCTGAAGAGGAAGAACTTCCTTTTCAAAAAACAAAGGTCCAAACCGAAAAAGCGGTGCCCAGATACAAAGTGACTTTAGGTATTATGCCAAGCTATGCCGACTCAAGTGATGGTCTGAAAGTGGATGGTGTGATGGATGGCAGACCCGGCAAAAAGGCTGGGTTGGAGCAGGGCGATATCATTATCAAGATTGGGGACTGCGAGGTAAAAGAGGTTTATTCGTATATGCAATGCCTGTCTGATCTGAATGAAGGTGATACACGGGAAGTCATTTATATCAGAGATGGTAAGGAAGTAGTGACGGAAGTTACATTCTAGTGTTGCAATTTGCTTGATATGGCAGGGACCCGGAAGGATTTGAATTTATCTTTGACTTCCGATTTGTTACTCAAGATTTGGTAATGTACGTTACTTAATACCTACCCACCTGATTGCAATATGCCAGTGAAAAACCTACCTTAAATAGTAGCCCTTCGCAGTATGATTTGTACATAATTAAGGATGAAATCAAAAAACAACCTGCTTGATGGTGTAAAATCTCCGGTCATAAGAGGAACCACGGAGGTGAAGAGTCTCAGTACATTGGTGAAAGATCAGTCCATGGGTATCGTTGACCGGATCGAGGCTTTCGAAGACATTATCGATCTGGAGGTCGGGGACACAAACTTAACACGGGCACGTACCCTTGAGCGCGATTATGATCTACGTCAATTGTTCATAAAATATGAGGGCAATAATCCTACCGGAACGCAAAAGGATCGCATTGCTTTTGCGCAGGTCCTTGATGCATTGCGTCGAGGATTTGATCAGATGGCGCTCGCGACTTGTGGCAATTATGGGGTAGCATGCGCCTATGCGGCTAGTCTGGCAGGACTGACATGTAAGGTATTCATGCCTAAATCCTACCATTCGGTGCGGACAGTAGAAATTGAAAGCCTGGGAGCTGAGTTGATCAGGCTGGATGGGACGTACGAAGACGTGGTCACAGCATCCAGTAAGTTGGCTGAGGAAAATGAGTGGTACGATGCAAACCCGGGTGGAGCGAATACCCCCATGCAGATTGCGGCCTATGCGGAGATTGCTCGAGAGATTTATGACCAACTGCGCGATGCCCCCAAATACCTGGCATGCCCGGTATCCAACGGAACTGTTTTGGCCGGCATTTATCGCGGTTTCGTATCACTGTATAAACGAGGTAAGACTTCACGCATTCCCATTTTCGTGGCAGGTTCTTCTGCTAATAAGAATCCCATAATATCCTCACATCTTAAGGGATTAGATGTTTGTGAGGATATTGATCCCAAGAAGATTAAGGAGACTTTAATTAATGAGGCTTTGATAAACTGGCATAGCTTTGATGGAAATGAAGCACTCTATGCTCTGCGCGAAACCAATGGATTTGCATCGCATGTCACTGATAAGCAATTAAAGGAAATGAGTACTTATCTTCATAAGAAGGAGGGTATACGCATATTGCCGTCATCCTGTGCGGGCTTAATCGCTTTATTAAATGTAAACAAGCAGCATCGCCTCATAAATGACCGTTTTGTGGCGGTGATTACAGCAAAATATTAATGCAAGAAAACATGAAACGCTCAATTGATGGTACCGCCCTGGTGTATTGCAACAAGGCCTTCAATACTCCAGAAGGTAAAACCGCACATGGGCTGGTACGTTTTACTGAACGCTTTGAGGTGGTTGGTATCATCGACCAAAAATATGCCGGCAAAGATGCCGGTGCAGTACTCGATGGTAAGTCCAATGGAATTCAGATCTACTCTTCCTTTGATGATGCTTTAACCCATACCACGGCTAAAAATTTCGTAATCGGTCTTGCGCCCGATGGAGGGAGGCTTCCAGACGATGCCAGGGAGAGCATAAAGAAGGCGATTGGTAAAGGCATGAACATCATTAGCGGCCTCCATGATTTCCTGACGAAAGATCAGTCACTTGTTGATCTGGCAAAAGCTCAGGGCTGTTACATAAAGGATGTGCGAAAAACACCTGACCGCGATGAGTTGCACTTTTTCTCAGGCAAGATTGAGGAAGTAGATTGCCTCAAGATTGCCGTTCTGGGAACCGACTCTGCTATTGGCAAGCGCACGACATCCTGGATTATTGTGCATGGGTTCAGAAAGGCTGGATTGAAGGCCGAGATGGTGGGTACCGGACAAACGGCGTGGATGCAGGGAGCGAAGTATTCTATGATAATGGACAGCTGTATTAATGATTTTGTCTCAGGTGAAATTGAGCATGCCACCCATGAAGCCTGGAAAAATGAAAAACCCCATTTAATTGTTATAGAAGGGCAGGGCAGTTTGATGAATCCTGCCTATCCTGGTGGTTTCGAAATTTTGGCTGCTGGCAGACCTGATTATGTCGTATTACAGCACGCTCCTAAACGCAAAGAGTATGATGGTTTTCCCGGATACGCATTACATCCCTTACCCACGCAAATCAATGCGATCGAGATGATCTCTGGAAAGAAAGTAATTGCTGTAACGGTAAATCATGAAGGGATGGTACCAGTCGAAATTGATGCCGCCTGTCGGGAAATCACGGAGGAAACCGGGTTGCCAGCATTTGATGTACTGGCTCACGGGCCTGATGGGTTGGTAGAATTGCTAAAGACTCTTGTGAAGTGATGCCTTCCACCATTATATCACTGTCCGATTTTTTCTTGAATACTTCTGGATGGTGAAGATCAATAATATCGAATTTATACGCTTCGATCTGAAAATGAAGTCGGGTTATACCACGGCGTATGAATCGATTGATGCGGCCTCCAATATAGTGCTGAAAATTACAACCTCCGATGGTTTAACAGGCTGGGGCTGCGCTGCGCCTGATGTGGAGATCACCCATGAGACGGCTGAGGATGTAATCAACAACATTGAAAACAGGGTGAAGCCGATGTTATTGGGAAATAACCCTTTTCAGATCGTCCATTTTCATGAAAAGCTAAAGGCGGAAAATCCGAAGATGCGATCGACGCTTGCCATGGTCAATATTGCTTTATATGATCTGATGGCACGGAAGGCAGGTTTACCCTTGTATCAATTGATGGGTGGATATAGAAATAAAATCCAGACCAGTATCACCATAGGAATAGAACCTCTGGATGTCACCCTGGCAATGGCAAAAGAGTACTGGCAGCAGGGTTTTCGTATTCTGAAACTTAAAGGAGGATTGAGCCTCGAGGATGACATTGAAAAAGTCTTCAAACTGCGCGAGGTGCTGGGGAAGGAGCTCACACTGCGATTTGATGCCAATCAGGGATATAATGTGAGTCAATCTGTTCAATTTATAGAGAGGACAAAAGACGCCGAAATTGAGATTCTGGAACAGCCGACACCCTATGGCAATGATGAGGCCATGCGTAAGGTAGTAGAACATGTGGAGGTACCTGTGATGGCTGACGAAAGTATGCGATCCCTCAAAGATGCATTTAGGCTATCTAAAAACAGAATTACTGACATGATGAATATCAAAATCATGAAGGTGGGTGGCCTTACTGAAGCAAATCATATTAATTCAGTGGCCAAAGCGGCTGGCATGGAGGTGATGGTGGGCTGTCTTGATGAATGCTCTCTGGGCATTGCCGCCGGGCTTCATTTTGCCTTATCTAAACCTAATGTGGAATATGCAGATCTGGATGGCCACATGGATTTTATAGATGATCCTATAAGTGGTTTGTTTACTATAGAAGATGGATGGATTTATCCTACCAAAAGTACAGGGTTGGGAGTTTTAGATTTGTAACCCATTTTGGGTGGTCTTAAGCAGAGTCTGCAAGACACACAACCTATGACATTCACATTATCTGCCTGATTTTAGTTTTCCTTTCTTTTGATCTTGATCATTGTTGTCAATCGACAAAGTTGATATACTGGATAGTCTAAAGTTTATCGTTGCCAGCATTGCAAATAATCAATATAATACTGTTTGTATAGTTCTATGGGGAAGTAAAGAATGTGTGAGTAACCTTTGTGAGGTGAAATTGATAAAAGGGATGAAAAAATGTAGAAAAATATGGTTCGTGTCAATGGGTCTCATACTTATTTTGAGTGCCCTCTATTTTATTGTTCTTGAATCTTCCATCATTTCAAGAAAGGCATTTCCCATACCAGATCCATCCCAGCAGGATTGGAATGACATTCTTTTATCTCCTCAACCCATCACAATCCAAACTTATGCAACTGGTATTATGCAAACCGACTTATCGGGTATTATGAATCTGAAACACGAGAAGGCGGTAACTATTAAAGACAGAATTGTAGAGGTGCCAGTAAATGCGAGTATAATTCAGCATCCGGTATTGGGTACATATCTTATCGATGCAGGACTCGACGCTTCCTACCAAAATAATCCCTATGGTACAACCCGCGGTATCCTTGTCAATAAGTTTTTAGGCAGGGGATCTCAGGAGCCTAATGAAGATATTGCCGCTATTCTGGCAATAGAAGGTATCACACTTCAGGGTGTTTTTCTCACACATCTGCATCCCGATCATACGGCTGGAATCGTTGATTTACCCAGGGGAATTCCCTATGTAATGGGCAGAAACGAGCGTTATTTAAATTTTCGATTCCTCATGCAGGGTGATCATTTAGCGGGTATAGAGACGTTGTATGAAATTGATTTTACAAATGGAATCGAATTGCCTCCTTTCGGAAAATGTGTTGATGTATTTGGTGATGGATCATTCTGGGCCATTGAATCCGGTGGTCACAGTAAGGGGCATGTCATGTATTTCATTAACGGAGTCGAGCAGCAGGTGCTCGTGACAGGGGACGCCTGCAATGACCAGTATCAATTTGATACAGCTATTGGTCCCGGTGATTTCTCAAATGATCACGATAAAGCACAGAATGTCCTGGAATCCATTATTCTTTTCAAAGAACTTTATCCAGAAGTAGTACTGTCCTTTGGACATGACTTGTAATAATCCTTCGTTTTTTACCCGGTTGTTTATTACTGACTTATTTGATCTTTTTAGGATTCACACATAGTCGAAATTTCTAGTAAGTATAACTCTTGCATCTGAGCAGTTCTCAATCCCCAGGCAAGGCACGAAATAATGAAGTCAGGAGTATGATAGTGATTACCTGGTTTCTTGATCTCCGTCATTGATATTGAGTTTCAAGGGAGCTAAACTGAAAACACAATACACAAATTAAATTATTAATAATTCAACCATCTGATTTAACCCAACGAGGAGTCAGAAATAATCAGATTTTCTTACCCCAAATAAATAGCAATGAGATATAACACAATTATTATTGGCGGAGGTCTGGCAGGATTAACTGCCGGAGCTACACTCTCAAAATTTGGAAGAAAAGTAC
>JAUILM010000362.1 GCA_030432855.1 Bacteroidia bacterium | reverse complement strand
GCTCATCTTCATATCTCTCCAGTACGGATCAAACACCGCTGAATGTCTGGGGACATAAGTCTATTTTTTCAGTGGGCCGAAATGAGATCTCTGGTGAAGTGGGTGTGCAAAATGAATGGATAACCATATCTCCACAACAAATAGAAGTACTCACCAATGACAAGTCAGGAGACGATCCCATCAAATTAAATCCAGCATCTACACATTCTTCGATTCATTCTGCTTTTTTTGAAGTACAAACTTCAAGTAGTTGGGGTCGAATTTTTGGCGGTGCTCGCTTGTCCTACTACCAATATCTGGATTTTAATTATTGGTCTTTCGAACCCCGGTTCGGATTGAGTATTAAGGATTGTGTCTCCATTTATTACAATAAGAACACACAGTTTTATCATGCACTTAACTCACTAAATAGCTTTTTCCCTATTGATTATCTGCTGCCAAGCAATCACACATACCAACCACAGATTGCTCACCAGATAAGCGCGGATGTTGATTTTACCGCAGGCAAGAACATCCCCTGGAAAATAAAAGTATCTCCTTTTTACAAATCCTTCGAATCCCTCAGTCAAATAAGACCGGGGCAACCCTTTTTATTCAATATAAATGATTCCTGGAAGGAATTCTTAGTTTCAGGAGGTACTGGATCTGCCTACGGAATCGAATTTTTGATAGAAGGCAATATAAATGCGGCTACTTCAAGACTTTCCTATACCTACATAAAATCGAGACGGCAATTCGATGCTGTAAATCAGGGCAACAAGTTTCCATCCAATTTTGATCGTCCCCATGACTTCAAGTATCAATTAATTGTCCCTATTAAAAAGAAAATCATGCTCCACATAAATGGTCAAATCGCTTCGGGTTTACCAGTGACTTTACCTACTGCCCTACAGCATGATCTGTTTGGATTTATTGCACCCGCGTATTCCTCAAAAAACAATGATCGTCTGCCCACATATCACCGTCTTGACATCCTACTCCATATCGATTGGACATCCAGATCTTCAAAAAATAAAACCGTTAGCCTGGGTATGTATAATGTATATGGCCGCAAGAATATAATCAACATTTTATACGACTATGAATCACTTACAGGAAATGAAATCCGGGGAAGGTTTGACGCATTCTATATGCTCCGTTTTGTCCCTTCAATAAATTACACTGTATCATGGTAAAGCATCTTGCACCTCTCATATTGATAGCACTGCTAGGAGTATATGGATGCTATGTCCAGGATGTCGAGGTAGAAAGTGTGGAGTACCAAGAAGAGTTGGTTATCTATTGCATCCTGAGTACACAAGAAGAACCCTTCATAAAAATATACAGCAATTTTCCAGCCTCATCACAATTGGCGTCTTATGATCAATTATTTATCATGAACGCCAAAGGCCGATTATTTGAAGATGGCAGGATGGTAGATAGTATTGTCCATGACCGGCAAAATAAGTATGTATTTGCTCAGGCCACGGAAATTAAACCAGGTCATTATTACCAAATAGAAATATCAGCACCCGGATTTTCCAGTGCAATTAGTGAGGTAGTGCAAGTACCCGAGAGGCTACCACATATGGAATTTGCATTTGACAGTACTCTCTGCACTCAATTGTACAATAACTTTACAGGTTGTGCATTGACGATTACCTTTCCTACCGATCTTTCCTCCGACCTACTCTTTGATTTTACTCCCAGTCCTGCCTTAGGAAGTAGTACCTTCCCAGAAATCATCGAGGTAGAGGGAGGAGGTGTGCTTTGCTCAGAAAGCGGGTATGAAAACTTACGTGTAGTACCCCAATCATGCCATCCATTTGAAAATATCGCATACTATCTGCCGTACCAGGTTCAAGGATCAGGAGAAGAAATCGAGACGTACGAAAAGTATTCAATTCACTATGGTAGTATCAGTCGATCCTATTTTGAATATATCGAAAATTTCTACCAGCAATTTGAATACTCCTATTCGATTCTTTTTGAGCCCGTCATTACGTATTCAAATTTCGAAGGTGCCTCTGGTTTTTTCGGGGCAATAAATGATACGACCTTTGTCCTGGAACTCTGATAAGCTATTTTCGAAAATATCCTATATCGTTTCTCATTTGCTCCACGGTTCTGCGGATACTAAAAAGCATTTCCTGCCAAAATTCATCTGAACGAATTTTCTGTTTCTCAGAAGGTATTTTCTCCTCAGTCATGGTCAGCTTTATCAAATCATCTTCCTGCTCCAAATCGAAGGTCCAGATTCTATAATTTTCCGGCAGGTCTGGCAAGTCTTCCAGGTCACTCCAGTGCGTATACTTGATTTGCTTTTCCGGAATAATATTTAGCATTACACCTTTCTCCTCGTAGGGACTTCCGTGGATCATCCCCTTGAAAACGATGGGGCTCCCCTCTTTCCAATCCGAAATCACCTGTGCACCATACATATACTTGCGCATGATCGAAGGTGTCACCAGTGCTGCCCACACCTCTTGTCCGGTAGCTTGTATAGCAATCGAGTTTTTAGCTGTAAAGTGTTCTGTCATGTGATAAAGATAACAGATTACAGAGGGAAGAATAAAGCCTATTGGCCCGCCTTTCTGTAAAAGAGCCATTATTCGAATCAGTGCCAGAGGCACGGCACATTTCCTAAAGCCTCCAGCAGCCTATCATTGAATACTAACCTTCTTAAAATATGTATTTCCTCCATGCTCAATTGTGAGGAAATAAAATCCCGGATTAATATTCGACACATTAAGAAGATGGGATCTACTGATGGAAAGCGGTAGTCCTGGCCACTCCCTGACTTTCATGCCATCCACTGACAGCAACTGCACATCCACTACACCAGCATCTAGTCCTTCCACCCGGAGATTTATAAAGTCACGGGCCGGATTAGGAAAAGCACTTACTGTGACATGTTCGTCCGCAACATCATCCGAGGAAGTAGTCTGGCCGAATGACTCAATGCCGAACCAGGGCGTCTGGTATTGTGATTGATCAATTGCCACTTCAAAGACACCCGGTGCACTGGGATAGACCGAAAAATACGTACTCTCAGCCCCCAAATTATCCAGGGGATATACATGTAGCGAATCGGCATCAATGCGTAGTTCCAGTGAAACCTGTAATGCTTTAATTTCTGTGGGTGCACTTCCCCATTGATTATGCACGGTTTGATCGCCATCCCACACCATTCCACTATTTTGAATTTGACTATTGACCGAAAGCAAAGACCGCTCTGCCGTTTGCAGACTTTCATCCGTAAGACTCACCCAGGTGATAGCACCTTCATCAGAAGAAGACTGTACATAAAGATTTGCTAATCGATCTATAGTATTATTTAAAGCGCCAGTCACGGCCTGAACTCGAGGAGCATTCACACTATGTAAGCCCTCAGTAAATTCCCAAATAAGCGATTGGTTGGCAGAAATATGTTCATCTGTAACATTATCAGGAATATTTGGAAGTTTTACTTCTGCATTATCAAAGGAAGTCGTGCGAATTGCCTGCACGGCACCTCCCCTGCGGTTATAAGGATAGTACTTACCCCATCGTCCCTGATTATCCTGTTGAGGAAGATTAAAGATGTATTCGGGTGTATACCCTACTTCATATTGCTGCTGAGATGCCGGTATTAAACCTTCTCGATAAATATAGCCCCAAATAGGCGACATCGACATCAGACTATTATTTCTATGGATAGAGAAAAATCCATCTACGAAATCACTTTCCCAATTGGTGTGTGTACCATCGTTGTAGGTGAAGAACATGAGTCCATCCGCATTGTGCAGACTGGCATATGATCCCAAAACGGGCATCATCTCATATTGGTATCGATTAGGAAAAGGATGATTGTATTCGCTGACGGTATAGGGTTTATTTTTCATGGCCAGGCCGGCAAATATACCTCCGATGCTACCCAGATCTTCTCTATCCAAAATAGACACATTGTCAATCAGCCAATCCGTTTCAGACCAGGGGACGGAAGGAAAGTACGGATGAGACCAATAGGCATGGTCATCAATATAATCCAGATCCTGCTGTGTATACAAATCGGATGGTCCACCCAGGGCATTGGTGCCGGTGATTGGCACCTTCACCCCTACTTCGTCCTTGAGAAATTGTATCATTTCCTGATAGTACGATCGCTGAATGTCGAGGTAGAAAGCCGCCTCATCCGCCATACGCTGAGGGCTATACAGTAGCCTCTCCGAATAATCCACTCTATTAACAGTTCCTTCAGCAAGAGACTCGGCCTCTTCTAATCCGCGCTTGATGGGTTCGCTAAATTTTATATCGTCTATCCACACCGTACCTGTTTGGTTGGAAGCATTAAAAGTAATGCGTAAGAAATCCTGCAAATCTTCTGGTGCGGTCAGGGAAACCCGAAACTGCTGCCACTCCTCACTAAGTGCCATCCCGGTACCAGTATACCAGGTCCAGGGTGCTCGGCCTTCCTGAAAACCCACACTTATATTTCGGTCAGAGCGATCTGCCTTTGCCCAAAATTCCAGTACATAGTTAGTGTCTTTCACCATGGTCAGTCCATCATAATTAAACTGCACATGCCAATCTGTACCGGTCACGGCGGTCACATCAATCTCCAGGGATTTATTCCCGGTATTACTTTCACTTTCTGACAAAGACATGGTCGCTGCACCACCTTCAAATAGCCCCAAATTCCAGGCAGGTTGTAAATCTTCGCCCTCAAAACTACCATCCATCACCTGACTCTCACCAGATACTGATCCTTCATTACCCATCCAGGCAGCTTTCAGTGCCTCATCGGTACCATATTTGTCCTGCAGAAATTCCTGCCACATGGTATTCAGCATCTCATCGTGCCGCTTGATGAGTACACCTCCCTGAGTATAATTTTTCAGCTGGTCACTCTTCCACATACCATAGAGCGTATTTTCATTGGTGATTTCGACCTGTGCCAGCACCGGATCATCAATCATCTTTAATCCTGTATAGGGATTTTCGGCCGTTAGCAGTTGTGTGGCAAATTCCTTTTGCAGTGTGATGAGATACGGATCAAAGTAAGTGACTCCCTTGGCAAAATTCCAAATGGAGTCAGCCTGAGGTACCCCATCACCTTCCTGAAAAGTACGGGACACATGAAGGTTCATGTTAGCATAGACCCCATTGGCCTTCATACGTGCCAGGAAGTAGTGCAGGCGATCCTGTGTCAAAGGATCCAGGGTCCTGGTATTGTCTGCACTGCGTAGAAATATGGTTCCTTCATTATCAGACCATGGATTGTCCATGTGATGGAACCGTACGAGATTGATACCCATCTTTCGCATACGCGCTGCCACAAAAGAGGCCTTCTCCTTTACCGGAAAGCAAGAATTTGTGGTGAGGTTCACCCCCCAAAAGCGTAAGGGAGCTCCATTTGATGTAAAATGCCCATCAGCGTCGATCCCGATAAAGTCTTCGATCTCAAAGGCTGGAAAGTCAGGAAGAAACAACTGTTGGGTGGAATCATCCGCCGGGAGGTAAAAATTGAAACCGTTGGAAAAGTTCTGTGCAGTTATTGCTGCAGGCACTAACCAAAGCAACGCAAAACATATCCTTAAGACGTGCAGTCTCATTGTCATAACATATGCAGTTTAGATGTGGCGGGAAGATAAGGATTTGAAACGGTATCCGTGACCTACGCTTGAAGCTTCGGTCACCAGAGGGTGTCCGGTGTCCGGCCCTTCAAATAAATAGGTAGGTCTCCGTATTATGCCGGTATCCGGTTTCCGGTTTCCGGCGTCCGGAACTTCAAATAAAATAGGTACGTCTCCGTGTATTATGGTTCCAGGTGCCGGTAACCTACGCTTAAAGCTTCGGTTACCACGGGGTGCCGGGATTTTTTCAATATTGCCTGGCAAAAAACTCTCAAGTTCTGGCATACCACATCCTGAGCCCGCACTCCACTTCTAAATAAATGGGAGTGTCTACGTTTGAAATAGTAAGTACTAGTGTGAACTTGCGAAAAATCTACTTCAAAACTGCCAAATCGTCGAGTCTTCCAGCCAGTTCTTCGATAGACTCTTTAGTGTGCATTTCAATGATTGCCTTGCGCACTTCAGCATAGGTATCATGTATGGGACAGGGTCGACTATCATTACACTTATCCAGACCCAGACCACACTGTGTATACAAACTGTCACCATCCAGGGCTTCTACGATCGATCGAATATTACTTTTTTGCCGTTGTCGCTCCGTCATTTCAAATCCTCCATTTGGCCCTTTGATGGAATTCACAATACCTGCTTTGGCGAGCTGTTGCATGATTTTAGCGGTAAAGGGAACAGGAGCATCAACATTCTTAGCAATCTCTGGCCCTCCT
>JAUILM010000361.1 GCA_030432855.1 Bacteroidia bacterium | reverse complement strand
ATTCCCTGATGTACAGGAAGGTTCTATTCTTGAGATGAAATATGTAATCGAAACACCCTTCTTGTTTAATCTTCCTGATTGGACCTTCCAGGATGAATTTCCAACAGTATATAGCGAGTATGAAGTGCACATGATTCCCTTCTATGAATATGTATACATAGCGCAGGGTATTTCGAGGTTTGATGTTCAACTTTCAAGGATGGAAAAAGAAGAACGGACATGGGGTGAGGTTCCCAATGTGTATGCTCATGCTGGTCAACGTGGTGTAAATTTCAATGACATGGTATTTACCTATGGATTAAAAAATGTTCCAGCCTTTAAAGATGTTGGGTATATAAGTTCGAAGAGTGATTATATCGTCAAGATGGATTTTCAACTTGCCAAGTTTAATAACCCCTATGGGATGCATGAGGACATCATAAGTACCTGGCCCGATTTAAATAGAGAACTACTCCTACATGATAATTTTGGAAAATATGTTCAGCGATGTGCTCGGTTTGCAAAGAAGGAGCTGGAGAAATGTAATCTGGAAGGGGACCTTAATCCATTAGATAAGGTGAAAGCAATTGTAAATTACGTCAAAGAGAATTTCATCTTTAACAATCTAAATTCAAAGTACGCTCGACAAACACCGAAGGACTTTATAAACACTAGTTCCGGTAATTCTGCAGAAATAAATTTATTCTTACTTGCTATGCTTGAAGAGTCTGGTTTCAATGTGAAGCCAATTATATTGAGCACCAGGGATCATGGAAGGATTCCTTCTGATTATCCTTTCGATCATTTTACCAACTATGTAGTTGCTGCTGTTGAATTGGACTCCGTCCTGCTATTGGACGCAACTGATCCGTTGCTACCATACGATGTATTGCCCATCAGATGCCGTAACGATAGAGGGATTGAGGTGACCAAAGATGATAAAAATATCACCTGGCATTCACTATCTAATGAATCTATCTCAGGTCTTAAGAATATGATTAACCTACATCTATCAGATGATGAAAACAGTCTGATATTTGAAGTCAGATCAGAAAGTGATCGATATCAGGCTCATGGCCTTCGTCACAGGTTGTCCAATGATAGTGAGAGTATTAAGCAAAATTACATTTCCTCAGGAGACATAGAAAAAGTTAGTACCCTCAACTATGATGATCCTGAAAAATCGTATATAATTGACCTCTCCGGATCCCGGGAAGTAGAGAGACTGAATGATTTGGTGGTTATTTCGCCATTTTTGCTTCTACCTCTGGAGGAAAACCCGCTGCAAGAAGATAGTAGAAACCTGCCTCTGGATTTTGTATACCCCTGGAATGATCAGTTTATTTCCAAAATCGCCATCCCAGAAGGTTACGAAGTAGCATCTTTACCGGACTCATACAAAATGGAGAATAGCCTGGCTAAAATAAATATAGAATATTTTCAGACTGATGGCATGGTGACAGTGGAAGGTGAATATGGTTTTCTGAAGTCAGTGTACCCCCCTAGTGATTATATCCCTCTGAAACTGTATCTGAACGAAATCGTGAACCGTTTCAATGAACAGATAGTTCTGAGGAAAGTTAATTAGACTTAAAATTGCCAAAGCGAGAGTCGCTCATTCTTTAGGCAGGATGTCATACGAGGAAGAGTGTGGCAAATGCAACAATATTGCAAATATGTAGCTAATAGCTTATCTTGCATTCGAATCCAAAGATCTAAGACGTGATTCCATATGCAAATTCTAATTACGACGTAGTCATGTTTGGGGGAAGCTTTGTTGGTCTGTCGACAGCGCTTTGCCTGGGACGATCCCTGCGCGGTGTTGGTTCTAGATGTGGCAATCTTTAAAGCGATTTTAAGTTTAAGCAACCAAATTGATACAGGACTCTATTTTGGTAGATACGCTTCCAATCAGCTTGGGCAAATGTGATTACCCATCTATTTCGCAAGATTAAACGTGGTTATCATCCTGCACATTACTTTCATTTGGAAGCATTAGCTCATTTTCAAAATAAACTAAATCTTTCAGATTCAAGTCCAACATGGTTTGACAATAGTAGATTCTATTGACATATCTCCTAACTTTTAATTTCGTATGGGGATTGTCTTTAGCATAGACTTCATCTCCCTCTTTATACTTATTCTCCATTCGTATTTTGTTTTATTTGAAAAGTGAGGCATGTAATAGTATTATCGTATAGATAAGACTACTAGCATTGGAAGAAATTGTATCAGATTGATCTCAATCATTTTTTCTCGGTATGCTCAAAGTATCTTCACGTATGTTTGCAATAACTTGTGGGGAGGGTTTATTAATCCTATGCTTCCGTACTGGTTCTAGAAGATAAGTGGTGATAAGACAGTATTTAACCTTGAGACTACATCTAAGTCCTTGGGGGAGATAATTTTCTAAGAATAGATATCACCTGACTTCTCGACTTCTGAAGACGAAGACCTATACGGGTAATAATGTCACTCTTAAGATCTGCCCTGAAAGTGACGTCAGAAAGCGTTAGTTGGCCATATTGCTGTTTAAGAATTCTGGGCTGCCAATCCCAGTTTCCCATATAGTCCATATTGTTTCTGTTGTTTATCATATTAGTTTTTTTGTTCAATAGTCTAAAGATCAGATTTAGAGTCTAAAGTATCTTACACTTCTGCGGGAATCACTTACATATATCACATGTTTTCCAGATTCTGGTGCCGCTTCTGCTTCATCTTCTTAAAAAAGGAAGGAGTTAGTCCTGTGATCTTTTTAAACTGATTGGATAGGTGGGCAGGACTACTGTAGTGCAACTTATAGGCGATTTCCGAGAGACTTAGTTCATCGTATAGGATCAATTCCTTTATTCTTTCGACCTTATGTAGAATGATAAACTGTTGGATGGTTATGCCCTGTGCCTCTGAAAAAATGTTTGATAGGTAGGTGTAGTTATAGTCAAGCACTTCACTTAAATATTCTGAGTAGTTGACTTTCGGAATCTCATCCGAATGGTGAATCATGTCGACAATGACGTTTTTGATTCTTTCTATAAGCACGCTCTTGCTGTCGTCTAGTAATTCTAACCCCGATTTAAGCAAGTTTCTGGCCAGCTCATTTTTTTGATCATCTGAGATATCTTCCTTGAGTTCGACTGTACCTAACTCAACAGTAAAGTGCTCCAGTCCTAATTTTTCTAATTCCTCAGTAACCATCATCTTGCAACGCAAGCTCACCATGTACTTTACAAATATTCTTGTCATACAGTCTAGAGTCGAAAGAGATTTCATATGTACTACGTCGGATAAGTTAGGACAATACGACACTCCATGCTGATTATTTCGGTGGCAGATAAGATCAGATTCAGTGTCCGAGAAGGCTAAAGTCAAATGCAACAACGTTGCAAATATTGGCTAAACTACCTATCTTGCGTTTGAATCCTTGATTAAATGCGATTCCATATGCAAAAATATGAATACGATGTAGTCATCGTTGGGGGAAGCTTTGCTGGTCTGTCGGCAGCGCTTTGCCTGGGACGATCCCTGCGCCATGTGCTGGTAGTAGCCCCATGCGCATAATTTTTTGACCCAGGACTCGATTCCTCCGGGAGAAATACTTCGAACTGCTCATCAGCAATTGTCAGTTTATAAGACGGTGGTATTGCGTCAGGGTATGGTGACGGATGTGCAAAAGTCGGAGATAGGTTTTACTATATCCATTGACGATAGTGAAACGGTGGGTTCCAAAAAGATCATCTTTGCCACGGGCGTTACGGATATCCTACCAGAAATTGATGGATTTTCTGACTGTTGGGGTAAGACCATAATACATTGTCCTTATTGTCATGGTTACGAGTTTCGAGGTAAAAAGACTGGACTCATGGCTAGCGGAGAGAGAGCACTACATATGGCGGGCCTTATAAAGAACCTTACCGAGGATCTGACTATTTTCACCCATGGAGATGGATTTACCAATGAGGAGGTAGCAGTATTGCAAAAGCAGGGAGTCGAGGTCATCGATGATCCAATCATGGTAGTAGATCATAAGCAGGGCCAGATAAATCAGGTTACATTAAGGTCAGGTAAAGCGTTACATCTGGAGGCACTCTATGCGGGTTTGCCTTTTAGACAGCATTCAGACATTCCCGCTAAATTGGGATGTGCAATGGATGAGGCTGGATATCTGATGGTAGACCCTTTCCAAAAAACAACGGTGGATCATGCCTTCGCTTGTGGAGATAACACGACCATGTTTCGATCGATCGCCAATGCGGTGGCAGCAGGTAATAAGGCAGGTGCTGTGGCTAATATGGAGCTGGTCCATTCTAACAATAGGAAGCGAACTCAAGAGCAATAGGGTGAGTGGAAAATTCAGAGGGTGGACCAGCTGTTTTGGTTTACTTTTTTAAAAATCGACTTCAATGAATTTTATGTGCTATAATACCTATGCATCTATCTTGTTTTCAAGCGTTCTCAAACTTCATTTTATTTATTAGATCTTTGAAATATTGAGGACTCCAAATACCTAAGACTTGATCATTCTTAATAAATCTAACTACGTCTTCCTTAATACTACTGAAAGAGACCGATTCGATTTTCATTACCAGCAGATTTAAGATTTGCTCTTTAGTAATGGTGTTATCTTGCCAGTCTTTTGTGTCCTTTGCCCTGGCCAGGAAGTGCTTGACATCCAACGGAATGTTTTTTCTAATATACCATTCTAGATCATACCAATCCCTCCCCTTCACTCTGTTTTTCCACTTCCTGAATAGAAGAGCATGCAATTTACCTGCAAATAAACATGAGATAGTGAAACATTTCGCATAAAAGGAAAAGGGTCGTAGGGCCAACTTTTCTTCGGTCTGGAAGTTCAGTGGTGGGGCTCTATCGACCTCAAGCTTAATTTTCAAAGTCTTATTAGACCGCACTCCAGCTTCTTTGATAATGTCTACTAGTACAATTTCTTGCCATATAGTTTCGGCTTTAAGAAAGGCAGAATCAATTGCAGAGTGCTTTGATTTTTTCTTTGACATGATGCTTACAGTTAGTCCCAATGCAGCAAACTCTTCTTTTATGGCCTTGAAATAGGCTTGAATGGAAAACTCGGAATCATGGCTAAGTAAAGAAAAATCTAAGTCCTCAGAGTATCTATCCAGTCCGTAGAAAATCCGTAAAGCACTTCCTCCATAGAAGGCTGCATGCTCAAAGAAATCAGTTCTTGATAGCGCTGCCAAGGCGATTTCTTGCATTATTTCGCGCAATGCCGATAAAATTTCCTCTTCATTTTGAGGGTTATATTCATCTAGCCACCCTTTTACCATAATTTTGTCAGTGTTTTATGAAGTATTTTTAAGCTACTCTTTTTAGGAGCATCTTTAATCCAGGATTCAATGACTTTCGTATCTAATGCTCTTAGTACTTCAAGGTCTATTCGAAGATCCTCCATTAGAAATTCTTGGGCTTGTTTTATACTTCTCAGGTTAATCTTCGGTGTTAACACAATCTTGTCACATAAGGCTTTTTCCCTTGAGGCTATTAATACGGATTGCTTCGGTGAATATTCGATTATTTTTATTCCAAAAGAGTAATAAGGAGTTTTTAACTGATGATAACTAAATCGCCCAATAGAGTTTCTATATGTTCTTGAACTTTTTGTTGTCACTGAACTAATTTCATAGGCTCTTTCCGGTATCATATCCCAGTAGGACAAGGCTGATTCTAATGATACATAACTTGGTCCTCTCAGGTGATTCGCTATTAGGAATGGTTCTGGTGCTTGTAACTCCATTTTAGGTCCAACGACGTATAACCCTCTTCTAATTGCAATAAGCTCTTTGCTCTTGAGGAGCTCACTTATCTTATCATTTGGTCTCTTGTAATTACTAAGTACTTGCAAGATTAGATGCCGTGATATGGGACTTTCGCTATATTCTCTTATACTGGATCTGAAGTCCATTTTGTCATGTATAGATGTTATAATCGGACAATTTCCGGTTATATGGTGTCAATATGACAATATTGTGTCATAAATGGATCATATAATCGGAAGTATTTCGATTAGGTACTAGTCAGATGACAATAATGGATTTCTATGTGATTACAAGATTAGATCTGGTTTTTGACTTGGTATTGAAAGGTATGACTTGGAAACAAATCAAATATGGTTATGAAACGCCTTACATGCTAATCTGCCATTGTGCATTTGACTCAGACATTCCCGCTAAACTGGGATGTGCAATGGATGAAGCTGGATATCTGATGGTAGACCCTTTCCAAAAAACAACGGTTGATCATGCCTTCGCTTGTGGGGACAATACGACCATTTTTCGATTCGATCGCCAATGCCGTGGCAGCAGGCAATAAGGC
>JAUILM010000360.1 GCA_030432855.1 Bacteroidia bacterium | reverse complement strand
AAGGTCTTTCTTTAATACCGGTGTGTTAGCTACCGGTTCTCTAATTGCATTGCCCTCTGTGAAAACGATTGCCCGCCCTCCTGAAGCCGCCCATCGGATTAAGGTGGGGATTTCCAGCTATTCTTATTGGCACTTTCGCGATCCTAAGGTGACGATTCATCAAGTAATAGAGCGAGCCAGTGCATTGGGAGCGGAAGGTGTGGATATTTTACATCGTCAAATGGATAGCGAGGATGATCAATACCTGATGTCACTTAAGCAACATGCCTTCAAGCACGGAGTGGACTTGATTAGTCTTTCGATTCATCAGGACTTTGTATCACCTGATAATGAAGATCGTCAGAAGGCAATTGATCACACAAAACATTGTATCGAGTTGGCCTACAAAATGGGGATTCCCTGTATTCGACTCAATAGTGGCCGGTGGAATACCATCCGCTCATTTGATGAATTAATGGCTAACCGGGGTGAGGAGCCACCAATCGAAGGATATACGGAAGATGATGCTTTTCAGTGGTGTATCGACAGTATTAACCTGTGTCTGGAGAAAGCTGAAGAATGCGGTGTACTCCTGGCGCTGGAAAATCATTGGGGATTAACGCGTACACCAGAAGGCTTATTAAGAATAGTGCAAGGTGTTGACAGCCCATGGCTAGGTCTTTTAATGGATACGGGAAATTTCCTGGAGGAGCCTTATGAGAAACTGGAGCGACTGGCTCCCTATGCTAATTTTATTCAGGCAAAGACATATTATGGTGAGGGAGAATGGTACACACTGGACCTGGATTATGCCCGCATTGCCGATATTCTGAAAAAGGCAGATTATAGGGGGTATGTGGCGATCGAATTTGAAGGGAAGGCGCCCGCCGAAGAAGGTGTGAAAAAAAGTGTGGAGCTCATGCGAAGCGTTTTCGGAGGGTGATCCGTATTAGGTTTATGAACCTACACGTAACACGTATTTCACTTCTCACTCTATTGTTCTGTCTTTTGATTGGCTGCTCAAAAGATGAAGTGCCTTCTGATGCACCATCATGTATTCAAAAATTGATTCATGATTTTTCGGAGAATGATTCCACCTGTGATGGTTCTGCATTTGTAAGAGAATATCGGTTTGAAGGTGAGGTAGTGTATGCCTTTGATCCAGGAAATTGCGGGGCGGATTTTGGAGGAAATGTATATACCTCAGATTGTAATGTATTGGGATTTCTAGGAGGTATCACAGGTAATACAAAGATTAATGGAGTCGAGTTTTCCACAGCCACATTGATTCGAGTGATTTGGAGCAATTAATCTTTGTTGAGAAGGTGTTTATTCCGAGGTTTGCCGGATAATATCAGAAAAATGAAGCTTATTGGATTAATTGGTGGATTGACCTGGGAGTCCACACAGGAATACTATCGAATTCTCAATGAATCTGCCAAAGCGTGGTTGGGTGGATATTCCTCCGCTCGCTGTCTGTTATATTCTTTCGATTTTGCAGAGGTTGAAAAACTGCAGATGGTGGGAGCATGGGATCAATTGGATCAGATGATGGCAGATGCAGCACAAAGTCTGTATCGCGGTGGCGCCGAAATCGTGGTCCTTTGTACCAATACCATGCATTTGTCCAGCGAGAAGATCAAGGCATCTGTACCCATACCCTTTTTGCATATTGCTGAAGCGACTGGTCAACAGATTAAATCAGCCGGATTGACCAAAGTAGGCCTGCTAGGGACGAATTTTACCATGGAAAAAGACTTTTATAAAAAAGTGTTGAAGGAGGCGTATGGGATTGAAACGATTATTCCGAATTTCGAGGATCGCCAGGTGGTTCATACTATTATTTATGAGGAGTTAGTTTTTGGAAATTTGCAGGATGTGTCAAGACAGCAATATGTTGAAATTATAAATCGACTTGCATCAGTGGGGGCTGAAGGTGTGATTTTGGGCTGTACAGAAATTCCCTTATTAATTCATGAGAAGGATGTTGAAATTCCCATCTTCAATACTACACGAATCCATGCAGAGGCAGCTATGAAATGGGCAATGGGTGAGGGATGACGCATTGATTGCTGGTTTCCCTCTTTTATTTGATGCATTATTAGATATCTTACTGATAAATAATCTGCGGCATGGAAACCACTGAAATACTTAACCGAATTAGTCGGGGTCGAACGGACTTGATTTTTGAGCTGATGAAAAAATCAAATTGGAAATCATTATTGTCTGAAGGGGTAGTGAAGCCTTTGCAATGGTTGGTCTATTATGATGATACGACCGCCCTTCGGGCCGTGCTGGAGCAAGGGGGCACGTTGGATAGCATTGATCTTAATTCAGAGTTGGGAAATGCTGCCTTTTTCGGTCACTGGAAAGTATGTGATTTTTTGATAAATGCCGGAGCGGATGTGAATGCGCTGGTAGATGTGACCAATGAGACACCGCTTCACAATGCGTTGGCCAAAGCGGGGCGGCCCTATTATTTCTATACGGTCAGATTGTTGGTAGATAAGGGAGCCAATGTCAATGCAAAGACGATCACGGGAAAGGAGACCGGTGCGTTTATGCGGGATGTCAGAACACGGGGCGAAACGCCGCTTCATCGGGCTGCTGCTTATGCGGACGAGGCTACAATTAAGTATTTATTGGACCATGGTGCTGATAAGGAGGCCAAAGATGGGTATGGGGATACACCATTATCCTGGGCCAGCTTACATTTACGACCGGGTAAGATCCTGGCATTATTGGCATATGGTCCGCATCGCATCGGTGAGGCACATAAGATTAAAAATATTAGTGATCATGGCCAGCCCTGGGGAAATTCGATGGACTGGAATCTGATGGGAGATTACTTGCCGGAGTAAATGATAGAACTGGATCATTGGAGTGATAAATGCCAATAATCAGAAGCTTTGTTACCCGTGGAATAATTGGTTTTAACCATGACAAGGAGACTTTTTTCCTCGCAATCAATGACCCAAACTACTGAACCAGTGAACTAACGAATGCACCTTACACTTAATCCGGCATGGCCACTAGTATTTGTAACTAATTTTATATCAGAATCGACATTTGTCAAATATATGCCCTGAGCTCCTCCCGTATCCAGGAAAGCCCAGAAATAAGCCCTGGTAGATTCGCGATTGAACAGACCATTGTGAATTCTAAATCCTCCCGGTAATGCACTGAAGCCACTTGCATTGTCACCTACCAGAGAGGTCCAATAATTGGGATTATCTTCTTTCATCAAACCCGCGGCAGAATTCTGCCCTCCAAGGTGGTCCCACAAATCTTCCCAATCTTCCATGGTGGGGATGCTCCATCCTGTAGGGCATAGTTTGTCCGTATTGATAGCATAAAAATTGTACAATCGTCCATAGTGATTATTTGATTCCTCATTATTGTACCAACACCATGCTCCTGTCCCAGGTAGATTGAACCAGGTTTCGTCCACCTGAATATGCGGGATTAAAGTACCATCATTATATCTTTCCACATTCAGATTTTCCAACATCCACTCTCTCTTGCCGATTCTCATAGTGTTGTAAGTGTTAAAATGGACATCAGTGACTGTACCAATTGTCGCATTACTTGTTAAGGTGACCCAGGCCAGACCATTATACCCTTGAAAATCACTGCCAGTCCATCGAATCGTACCAGGAGTAGGTGTTTCACTTTCATCCTGTCCAATTTTTATTCCGTATTCGATCTGCATGCTTTGTTGAGCAAGCATACTTGTATTTGTCATGATCAAAATTAATAGCATGAGGTATTTTTCCATGGTAGATCAATTTTGCTCCGAAATTAGAGTCAATGTTGAGCCGCATCTATGCTATTGATTATTTGGTTACTTATTTTGAGAATTTAGAAGACTGTACAGTGTCATCATGTATCCATCAGAATCATCCCAGTTTCAAAGAAGATAGGGTCAACAGAGAATCTCTACGGTTAAATGGGATTGATTATTCTGCAGAAAAGGCTAGCAAAACATTTCCCGTCATTTGACCAAATAATGCATACCCACTATTGAATAGTACAATACCATCAGAAATGACGGGCCCCGGGCCATCAATAGCACCTCCTTTTCCTTCCACGCCATTGACGGTTTCAAAAGATGTATGGGTATCAAAATCCCATAAAACTTCACCGGTACCAGCATGATGCGCTCTTGCATGTCCATCCAGATTGCCTGCAAATATAAGATCACCTACTAAGGTAGGTGCTGCGGAATTAGCACTGTAGCACCCTTGCTTGCCACGGCAGATTTTTGGGTCGGCATTAGATTTCCATTTAGTTTCCCCGGTCATTACGTCCAAGGCAAATAACCCAGGATTGGGGTCGACTCCTTCTTCGGCTCCAAAGTCTAGCCAGTCCGAATTGGAGACAAATACCGTTGTTCCATCCGTAGCCATGCCCCAATGGATCCCTCCGAGTGCCCCACCACGCCCAATGCGTTTTTGCCAGATAGGTTGCCCTGAATCAGGATCGAGACAATGCACTACACCTGATTTCTGACCAACCAACAAGACGTCTTTTCCATCGGAACGTGTGGTAAGAATAGGTGCCATTCCAAAATCAACATCCGGTCCCGGAGGATCGGGACAATTCACAGCATCCGGGCAGGCTGATATATAGACATCTTTTGAAGTAGCCTGGTAGTTCCAGATAAGTTGGCCCGATTTAAGATCTAGTGCCTGCAGCGCGTCTGAGTTATTTGTAGGCGGATTAGAATTATTTTCTCCCGTTCCAATATACAGCCATCCCCTCTTGCTATCCACCGTGGGACTGCACCAGACAGGGGCTCCTGATGGACCATACATTTTTGCTCCTACATCATTTACCCCTCTCTCGGTAGCTTCTTCGCCAATGACACGATGCCTCCAAACTTCTTCACCTGACGTGGCATTGAGAGCCACGACCTGGCCTGAGCCCTTGCAGCATTCGAAGTTATCCTGACCGGCCGTGACGACTTCCATGGAAGTCAGTGGTATATACACCATGTCGTCATAGTAGACCGGAGAACCCGTTACGGCATTGTTCGGTTCAACTTTCACTGTTGTTTTCCAAATAGCCTCACCGGTTTCTGCATTCAAAGCGAAAATGTTGCCTCCATAATCTGCAACAAATAGTCGTATCCCATCTGGACCATCATCTTGCACTGCCAATCCTCCCCGTACATTGGCATCCGCTTCAAACATCCATTGTACACAGCCAGTCTGAATATCCAGACAATACACCTGACCATATTGACTGCCGAATATTATAGATTCATTGATGACGGTAGGTTTAGTCCGAGTGACAGTCCCCCCTTCAAATCCGAATGCCCATTTGAGTTTGAGGTCTTTTACATTTTCTATCGAAATGCCAGCGATTTCCGGGTCGATACTTCCGGTGCCTTCCAGATCGCCACCCCATCCCTGATACTTTACATTATCTAATGCTAAGTCCCTATCTGCACAATAATTTAATGGGCCCGAACCCTCTACATATTTTCGCTGTGTGATTAATTCGGCAATGGCAATTTTTTGTTCTCTGGAGAGCATGGCGCTTTGTGCCTGCATTTTCCCCGTTTCCATGGATGCGAGGATACTTTTTGGCGTCATCCCCCCGAGGTGAATGAGGCCAGGGGCACGGCTCTGACCATTGTCCATATGGCAGGTAGCGCAAGCCGTTCCAAATAGGACCTGGGTTTCTTCCAGGCTTAAAGATGTACTCCTGTTGTCACTATTTGGATCCTGGCAAAATGCAAGAGGAACGAGGCAAACAAGAAGCAAGGACAAGGGAGCATTTTTTAGAACAATCATGGATAATTTCGCAATTAGTACAATCGACTGCATTAGTGCCTTTTCAATTTAGTGCTTATATGCTTTAGAAGTCGAATTTGAGTTGTATTAATTGGATTTAATTTATTTCTCCCTGGTCAAGATAAACCGCCAGACCCTCGTGCTCTCGAACAATTAGCACTCAGGCTGACCAAACAATGGTAACGACTACCAGTTTTGCCTCCCGAGTAATCGGGACCTGCCAAAAGCTTCTATCGGAGGCAATTGTGTTTTCTCATTGAAATTGTACTTTCATTTAAATTAAAGTTCAAAAGTCATGGAAAATGAAGTCGGAAAGACCAAAGATGTAGGTTGGCAGATGGGACTTCAAAAAACGTTTGCTACTTCATTTGAAAGTGTATGGGATTTCATGTTTAGTGAGGTGGGCCTGGATATTTGGCTTGGACCCATGGAAGGCCCGTTATCCATACATGAGTCTTTTGTCACAGATGATGGCATTGAAGGAAAGGTGACGGTGTTTAAGCATCACTCGCACATACGGATGCGCTGGAAGAAACCGGACTGGAATAATACTTCGACACTGCAAGTC
>JAUILM010000359.1 GCA_030432855.1 Bacteroidia bacterium | reverse complement strand
AAAATTATGCGGATTGGCGATTGCAGGATAGAATGGCGAAAACTCCCGAAAATGCGATGAACCTGATGGAGTCCGTTTGGTCTGCATCTATTGCCAGAGTGGAGGAAGAAGTAGCTGATATGCAAGCGATTGCTGATGCAAATGGAGATAATATTACTATCGAACCCTGGGATTACCGCTATTATGCCGAAAAAGTAAGAAAGCAAAAATACGATCTGAATTCAGAGGAAGTCAAGCAGTATCTCCAGCTGGATAAGCTGACGGACGCCATGCATTACGTGGCAGGCAGATTGTTTAACTACCAATTTGAGCGGGTTCCCCAGGGTAGTGTACCTGTATTCCATGAAGATGTGCAAGTATGGGAAGTGACTGATAAAACGACCGGAGATCATATCGGTCTTTGGTACCTGGATCCCTACGCACGAGAGGGGAAAAGATCGGGTGCCTGGGCAACATCATATAGAAGTCATTCAACGTTTGATGGCAAAGAAAATGTGCTCGCTTCCAATAATTCCAATTTTGTGAAGCCAGCACCGGGGGAACCATTACTTATTTCCTGGGATGATGCCACTACTTTTTTTCATGAATTTGGACATTCACTCCACTTTTTTTCCTCTAATGTGAAATATCCTTCATTAAATAATGGAGTCAGAGATTATACAGAATTTCAATCGCAACTACTGGAGCGATGGTTGTCTACCGAGGAAGTCATTAATAATTATTTGGTGCATTATGAGACCGGGGAGGCTATACCCGCATCATTGGTAGAAAAGATCAAGAATGCATCTACTTTTAATCAGGGATTTGCCACCACAGAGTACCTGGCTTCAGCTATTATGGATATGAAACTGCATCTGGCTGATCCTGCCACGATAAATGTTGATGCATTTGAACGAGAAACGTTAGCTGCATTAAACATGCCGGAGGAATTACCTATGCGTCATCGAACGCCTCATTTTGGTCATGTGTTTTCCGGCGAAGGGTATGCCACTGCCTACTATGGATATATGTGGGCCGATGTATTGACAGCCGATGCCGTCGAAGCTTTTGCAGAAGCCCCCGGAGGATTTTATGATGAAGAATTAGCCGAAAAAATGGTCAGGTATTTATTTGCGCCAAGAAATGCTATGGATCCTGCAGAGGCTTTTAGATTATTCCGCGGTCGAGATGCAAAGATTGAAGCCCTGATGCGAGACAGAGGATTTCCTGTCGATGCAGATTAGTGTCTACTCTTTATAATTTGCCACACTAGACCAGTTTTTCGGTATCTGTGAGCAGTACCTCGTCCAGGTCAAAACCTTCTATCGGAACAATTTCCTGTTTCGCAGGATCCCAATCAATGCGTCGACCCAGCTTGTACGAAAGCCCTCCCATATGTGCTGTGATGGCCTCCTCAAAGCCTTCTTTGATGCCGCAACTGACCGGTGTACCATTACGAATGGCACTGAGCCATTCCCACATATGCAGATGGGTTGAGTCGACACGCCTACCATTTCGATAGGTATACAGGAGACCTTTGTCTGCAAAATACTTCGCCGTGGCGGAAGTAATACCGTCCACTTCATTGGCAGAAGGATCATACTGATAGATAGGGACGTTGGGATCGATAGTTTCATTGTCAATCATGTCCTTGTATCGAGTAGAGTTTCGATCGGCATAGATGGTCAGTCGATTACCCAATTCCATGGTCGCATCATGACCCATGAGGGCAGTGGTACGACTATACTGATTACCGAGTGTAGCACTATAAACCATGGTCATACCTCTTTCTTTCCCTGATTCCTGACTACTTCCGGTGGTGAAATCAGGAAATTCCATATTTATCTGCATCACATCAGGTACATTTCGACCATCCTTGTGTGTATATATACCACCAGAAGAAATAACAGAACGAGGGATTCCCATCTCCAGGACACAATTCACCCGGTCGTAGTCGTGCACCATTAAGTCTCCCGATAGCCCGGAACCATAAGCCCACCATTTGCGCCATCGAAAGAAGTGTTCAGGATTAAAAGGAACCATGGGTGCATTCCCAATAAATTGTTGCCAGTCGATCGTGTCAGGACTTGCCTTCTCGTGGATAGTATATTGCCAGGCTCCATTGTCACTATTACGATTCGTATTCGCCTGGATTAATGAAACATGACCTAAAATATTTTTATTCACTACATCACGAGCCGTGACAAAGCTTTGCGTCTGTCTGTGTTGGTGACCGACCTGAAATACCATGCCCGTACGCTGGACGGCATCCTGCAGTGCATAGGTCTCTGCAATATTATGCGTCATCGGTTTTTCGAGGTAGACATGCTTGCCCGCTTCCAATGCTGCAATGGCAATAGGTGCATGCCAGTGATCCGCCGTGGCAATCACTACGGCATCGACATCATTACTCTCAAGAAGTGCCTGATGGTGCTTGTAGATCTTTACCTTCACCTTATCCGTGCTAAAAGAGTCTGCGGCTTCCTGAGCCCGCACGTCAAACAGGTCACATACTGCGGTGATTTCTACATTGAGATTCTCCTGCTCAAGAAAGGATGCCAATCGTGTATCTTCTGCATTTTTTTCTGCAGATGCTTTCATGTCTGCCAGCCATTTCTTGGTTGCAAAACCCAGGGATCGGCACAGCTGCGGACCTCGGATTCCAAAACCAATGATACCCAGACGAATCGGATCACCACTCATCGGGCCAGTCTTAGGGGGTGGCGAGGCATTGATGTTTAACGTCTTTAGAATGCTTTCGCGGCTTTTTTTCTTTTGAGAAGCTTCGACTGCTCCGGCCCACAAGATTCCTCCCACTACTGGCAGACCAGTTAATCCTTTTAATGCGCTCCTACGGGATACGTTTCCTTTTTGTTTTTCTTCAGCCATGACGTTTAGACATTAGATGTTGTTAAAGTAGAAGGTCTTAGATATCGGGTTAATCCGAAATACGCTGCAGTGGGACAAAGGAATATTACATAAAGAGCTGCTGCCTCAATCAAATTCTTATTGATCAGGAAATAGCTTCCCTCTGTCCCTGCTTGCTCTAATCCCGGAAAGGCCGGATGAGCAAAGTAGTAGAGAATCAATAGAACAATGCCGATGCTTGCACCGATGCGCTCAAAAACACCCAGTATGAGTGCCAGGCCAACTATGAGAAGGCATGCCACATTCATAAAATCAATGATACCAATCATAGTATCTCCGGCCAGCGTGTGGAAAAAAGACTTAAACATGCCCTCAGAACTGAGTAGGTAAAATTTAGCCGTCCAGCCCGGGTTGAACAGTTTGATAGCTCCCTCGTAAAGGAAGTGCCATCCGATCAGGACACGTAGCATGATAAGTGCTGTCCTTTGTTTGTTGGTAAAGTTTTCTATTGCCATTTCCGTTTTGCAGTTTGCCACCTCCCTGAGAGAAATCAGGGGACTCTCTTAAAAAATACAAAAAAATACGCTCACTCCATCTTTGTGGATGGTGGAAAGTTCTGATAATGGATAAAAGATAGCTTCCTTGATGTTTTTTAAAAATGATGGAGATCACTTTTACAGTTGACTTGCGACGAGTCTATTGACAAGGCATGTCAAATTCATGCATCTGTATTCTGAGCATTTAGGACGAACAACAAAGGAAGAATATCAGTGAATGCTTATTATAGATAAACCAGCAACCAGAAACCTATAAGTGTTTGACAAAGAATTACCACTCAAGAAATAAAAAAGGTCAGTCTGAAAGTTTCAAACTGACCTTTGTCTACTGACTAACTTATCTAAACTTATTTCATTTTTAAACTTTTAATATCCTGGATTCTGAGGCATTAGATTCTCATTTCTATCAAGCTCATCCTGGGGCAATGGAAATAGATAGTCCCTGGATGCATCAAACGAAGGATGAGGTTCAAGAGAATTTGGCCCTTTGAAAACTTCGTCACCCATATTTCGTCGCTTGATATCATACCATCGTTTGAATTCGAAGGCAAGCTCGAGTCTTCGCTCCTCGAGAATAAGTGATCTGAGGTCTTCCTGTGAGAGTCCACTCGAGACGTCCTCGGGAAAACTCGTGGAAGTGCCGGCCCAGTTTCGTGCACGTGCTCTGATTTCATTGATGTAGGATAATACTTCTTGTTCATTGCTTCCTAATTCATTGAGGGCTTCAGCAGCGGTCAGAAGTACTTCAGCATAACGAAAGGCTGAATAGTTGATGTCAGAGCCTCCACAATCCCCTCTGTGATCTCCACAGTACTCATAGTATTTAGCTATGTGCGGTCGCGGCGATCCATGATTAGGTGCAAATTTTTCATAGCCAACCCATTCTCCGGCAATTAGCCCCGAGTCAATGAAACTAACTTCCCGGCGATAATCGCGCTCATCCCATGTCAAATAAACGTCCAGAGAGGGGACGCTTACGCTCCATCCCGCTTCCGTGTTTTCATTGGAAAAATCCCGAATACCGGTGACAGGTCCCATCCAATCCTGATTTTGTCCCCCGGATCCGGTGACATTGGCCAGGAAATCAACAGCAAAAACATGCTCTGCAATTCCGTCCTGATTGAGAGCATTGTACAAATCGGCAAAATCCGGAACCAGCTCATATCCGAATCTTGACTTATTATCTATCACCCATTTAGCTTCATCATAGGCAGCCTGCCAGTTACCTCTGGTAAGATGTACGGAAGCCAGATAGGAAGCGGCTGTTCCAGCAGAGGGTCTTGATTTTAGTTGGCCACTGTAGGTGTCGGGCAAGTGTTCCTTTGCAAATTCCAAATCCTGGATTATTCTTGTATACACCTCATCTACCGATGTTTTTCCTAATTCTTTAATCACAGTGGGATCATCAATAAAGAAATCGATATAGGGAATTTCTCCAAATATCCGAACCAAATGATAATAGGTGAACGCTCTAATGAATCGTGCTTCTCCTATTAGAGCATTGACCCTTTCGCTTTGCTCCTCCAGTGACTCTCCTCCTTTGATGGCTGCATTTGCCGCTCCTATGATTCGGTAGGAACTGGGCCAGAAAGCCGTTACCATTCCATTGTTGGAGTCCATATTAAAATCGTTTACCTGCTGTCTTCGGCCTGGAGTGTTGCGATCTCCAATGTCGCACATATCTCCGCGTAGTTGGAGACTCAATACAAGTTTACGGCCAAAGTAGGCTTCTGAGGCGATGTACGCATACGTGCCAAGTACGGCGGTTTCTACGTCATCAGCCGTTTTGAAAAAGGCTTCTGGAGCCAGTAGTCCTATTGGATTCTCCTCCAGATCTGTACAGCTACCAAATACCAGAGTGAGACTTAATATTATATATAGATATTTCATGATTTCTTTTTTACAACAACTAGCATTCTAAAAGTCGATATTTAAACCAAAGGTGACAGCTTTTGCATTCGGATAGCTGCCATAGTCGAGGCCCAGATTTCTATTCCCATTGGTACCTCCAGCAGTCCGGTAATTAACTTCTGGATCAAATCCCTCATAATCTGTAAAGGTCAAGATGTTCTGTGCACTGATGTAAAATCGGCAGCGACTGATGCCCAGTGGTTCCACGATATTAGTCGGCAATGTATAGCCCAATGCCAGATTTTTTAATCGAATGAAACTTCCATCGTAAATAAATCGGGTGGAGGCCTTTCGGGTTCGACCCGAAGAGGCTTTTGGAATGTCAGTATTGGTGTTACTGGGAGTCCACCTGTTTAAGGCCGCCTTTGTGGCATTATTTAATCCGGTAAGAATATCCAGCTCCATTAAGGTGTAACTAAATATATCATTCCCCTGGGAGCCTATGAAAAACACATTTAGATCAAATCCTTTCCAGTTGAAATTATTATTCCAGCCAAAAATAAAATCAGGATGAGGATTTCCAATGATCGTCCGGTCATCTGCATTGAGCATTCCGTCACCATTTAGGTCTTCATATTTTTCACCTCCGGCCTCTTGCTCAAATCCTCCTCCGGGCAACGTCTGGTCACCGTCCTGATAGACCCCGAGATAGTTCCAGCCGTAGAAGACTCCTACGGATTGTCCTTCAGAAAGAATTTGTGTATTTCCAAGACCTACCATATGCCCGGGGCCTGAGGCATATTGGACGTCATTTCCATCTGGTAATTCAAGGATTTTATTTTTATTGGTCGAGATATTAAAATCCATATCCCATTTAAAAGCTCCTACCAGGTTTCTTGAACTGACAGTAAATTCGAAACCTTTGTTTTCCACGGTTCCAATATTGGATAGCTGTGAAGAATATCCCGAATACTCTGGCAGTGGTAAACTAAACAGTAGATCCTTGGTGACCATACGATAGTAATCAACAGTCAAATTGACGCGTCCATTGACAAAGCCGATGTCCGCTCCAATGTCCAGTTGTGAAGTTTTCTCCCAGGTTAAA
>JAUILM010000358.1 GCA_030432855.1 Bacteroidia bacterium | reverse complement strand
ATCTTTCGAGAACAAGTGAAATCTGGGTTGTCCTGGTATGTAGAGGAGAATGCTACATTATCATTTCATGATTTTGCAACCTACGTATGTAACCAGCCCAATAGTATAAGAAATATGCATTGGAGAACGCAATTCTCAATCTTGAGACCCTTACATATTAATTATCATTTTATTGGACGGTTTGAAAGATTTTCCCAGGATTATCATCATGTATTTTCCAGGGTGCCTGGCGTTGATTGGTCCAAAGTAGGAGGGAAGAAGCGTGTGACTTCATTAAAGACTCCATTGCCACTGGCATATAGCAAAGATCTTGCTGATCTGGTTTACCAGGCGTATGAAGAAGACTTTCATTATTTCAACTATTCCCGGACAAGTTGGATGTCAGGCTAGCAAGGACATAATACATGAGTTCTTCCTGATCAGCTGTCCGATGGAGGTAGGGTTACCAATCAGATAGTATTTTGACTGTAATCTGACCATTTTGATCGATCCTCCTTTGTGAAGAAGCATATTTCAGCTTGCTTTTAATCGCTTTGACAGGATTCTGTAGATAAACCAGAAGTTCATCTATTGTATCCTGATAATGAAAATTTTCTTCGATTAATTTCTGTGCATTTTTAGACATTTGGATCAAAATAGAAGGGTCAGATGAAATGCTATTTAGTAGACCATCTAATTCCGTAGGAGAATCAATGACCCAACCAGCATTGTATTTTTCGATGAGGTGGCTGATTTCTAGGAATCCATTACAAATGACGGGTAGTCCATGACGTAGATATTCTATAATCCTAAACGACTGACTAAATTCGCGCTCTATATTTTCTTCTGACAATTCAAGGCCGATGGTTGATTGCGTATACAAATTGGACATTTCGTTGTAAGGTAATAATGGATATACACGCTCGAACTTCTTGGTTGTCGGTTCCTCATGAGCACTATTTTTATAGGGATAGGATCCTTTTAGGATTGTCAGGCTTCCATTTACATTCTTCCCTGATCTTAGAAATTTGCGAATGATGTTATGATATTTTTCAGGATTTCTCCAAGGGTAGATGACTCCTCCTGATATGAAATGCAACTCTCGGTTTGCTACCTTCGAATCCGTAATTTGAGTGGAGAGAGGAAGGTTTAAAATTGGGATTCTTTCAGAAAGATCAAATCCTGTAACCATCAACCATGGTAGCAGAAAATCTCTCTGGCGCTTGTTGCCACAGAGAAATATGTCAATTCGTGGATAAATCTCAAATATCTTGTCAATTTCCGAATCGACACCTTTTCCACTTACTAACACTTCAAGCACTCTGGGAGTACTTACATCCGCAATGATTGGCACCGATATGTCTTCCGGTAAATCATGGACAAGTTCCCAATAACCAAGAAGAATGGCTTTCGGATCGTACTGATCGATAAGACCTTGTAGCTCAGCTTTGTTTGCATAACTGTAAGTCTTTACACCCGGAATAGGTTTTATCGAAGTGGCATATTGGTCTAGTTCACATGGGAAACAATGTATAACATCAAAACCATTTTCAACAAGCGCCTTACTAAGGTAGAATGCTCTTATACTATTACCGGTTGACACTTGTTGTGGATCAAAATATGTGCCATGCGTTAGTAGTAAAATACTTTTCGAAGGCGAAATTTCCATGTTGGATATCAGTTCCATTAAATAAGCATTTTTCATAATCAAGTGACCCGCCTTCTGAAAGTGAGGTGAGGGATCGTTTTTTGCAATATTTTCGATTTCGGAAAGTGAAGCAATGATTTCACCTATTCCATTTTTTCGTTTTTGAGTGGCCGACATTCTCGCCAGTGATCGACCTTGCCCGGTAAAACGCTTGAGAAACCACTTTTTGGAAACCTTTTCAGCTTGCACATGATGCTTAACCTGCATTTTAGGAGAGTAACAGATCTGATAACCATTGAGTCTGATTCGATCTTGCAACTGTATTTCCTCACTTGTAAACATTTCATTGCCAACCAAACCTAATCTCGAATCAAATCCGCCAGCTTCTCTTATCGCATCGGCCAGAAAAGCCATATTGCACCCATAAACATGTCGACTGCTTAGGATTGTTTTTCTGTTCCCCAAATCTAAATGACCAAAGAATGTCAAAAGTCCATCTACCAACCAGGCAGGTCTTTTCTTTTCCCAAATGAGACTATTCTTGCCTCCGACACAGCCAATGTTGTCATCACTTTGAAATGATTCAACAATCTCATTCAACCAGCCCCTGGAGGGAATAGCATCATCATCCAAGAAGGCGATAATGCGCCCTGCCGCCTCATTGCATCCTCTATTACGGCAAATTGACAATCCAGTTTGACTTTCATGCATATATCTGAGGTTTAGATCTTCCTCGAATCGCTTGCATATGGAGATTGTGTTATCAACCGAACCATTGTCCACGATTATGACCTCAAATGTACCTCTCGACTGGTCTTGATCCAGAAGGCCTGTTAAAGTCTTTTGTAGATATTTTGCTCGATTTAGTGTACAGATGACAATTGAGATCAAGGGTGTTTCAGCCGTGTGCACAGTACTTTTCATGAGGCGCTAAAATACTCAATAGTTTGATTTTGAAAGCCCAGACAAGTATAGGACAATTGTCATCATAGGAATAAGGCGTAGTTCTTATGAGGTCTAGAAAACCCCATTTTTCCAGCCATCATTTTGTATCTTATTGAGAAATCAGGTCATTATGAAACGAAGGACATTTGTAAAAGGCATGTCATTTACGGCAGTCGCGGTTAGCACCACGGGTTTTGTACGATTCAACGGACAGCATTTCGAAGGTGATTGTGAGACGACAACAGATATACTGGGACCGTTTTATCGGCCCGATGCTCCGGTTCGATCTGATCTGATCAATGGTTCCCTGATGGGTGATGAGGTCTCCTTACACGGTGTGATCTATCATGATGACTGTAAAACCCCGTTGGAAAATGCTAAAATAGAGCTATGGCATTGTGATGCCGATGAAGTGTATGATAATGAATCGGATGAATATAATTACCGGGGTACCGTCTATGCTTCGAGTGATGGATTGTATAAATTTCGTACGCAGATGCCGGTACCATATGATGCTGGGGGCGGCAATTACCGACCCGCTCATTTTCATATCATGATATCAGCGCCAGGATATCAAAGCCTGGTGACTCAACTGTATTTTAGTGGAGATCCATGGCTAGATAAAGATCCCTCCAGTAAGGATCCTAATGCCAAAAGTCGGATCTTTGAGATTTCCAAAAATGATAACGGAGTCATCGAAGTGCCTTTCAATGTAATTATGCAGAAGGAATTTCCTCTCGAAAGTGCAGTGCTGGAGCGTCTGGCTGGAAAATACAAGGAAACGGAACGAGACAGAACCCACGAATTCTTCGTTCATGAGAATAAATTATGGTTGAAGAACGATCTGTATGGCATCAACCTGGAATACAAAGGAGACAATACCTTCGTACCCTCTGGATCATCGTGGGGATCCACATCCATATACTTCATGTCAGATGACAATGGACGAAGTGGTCTCACCTACAAATCAGGGGACGAGGAACGTAAGGCAGTAAAAATCAGCTAATTAAAATTATCGATATATTTAGGCAGGGAAGGGGAGGTCTCCTTCCTTTTCTCTTTAGATTAAATCTATACCAATACTTATGAAAACACAGTTGCTTCATCCCCTTACATTGATGATTTGTCTATTTCTGATACCCACCTTTTCAATGGCACAGATAGGAGTGGGGGCACAGGCTCCAAGTTCTGCAGAAGTCATTTTTGATGGATCCCGGGAAATGCTGGATGCCAAATGGACCTATTGGGATGGTCCCCGATTAGCCGCAACACTTCCTATCAAATGGAAGATAGTTTCAGACCCCGTCGATGGTGGTATGGCGATGAGTAGTAATGATCCGGCGGGTGCCGGTGGAAAATATGGTGCCGCTGACATTGTCACTAAAAAGAAGTACCGTGATTTTAAATTGCATGTAGAATTTCTAATTGAACATGAAGGGGGGAATAGTGGGGTATATCTCCAAAATCGGTACGAGATTCAGGTGCTGGATGGTGACTCCACATCGCATGGTATGGCAGCAGTGATCAACGAAAAAGAGGCTCCGTATCATCTTTATAATGGTTTAGGAAAGTGGAATTCCTACGACATTGCTTTCCGAGCGGCCCGATTTGAAAATGGAGAAAGGACTGAGCAGCCTGTCGTTACATTGTATTTTAATGGTGAAAAAGTGCATGAAAATGTATCCATCAGTAAGGTCTGGGGAGGACCCAACAGTGGTCTGGATGGTGGCAATGAAAATGGAGTAGGTATTACTGACAGACCTGGGGGTATAAAATTGCAAGCCGAAGGTCATGAAGTCCTGTATCGAAATATTTGGATTGAGGAAGTGACTTTTGATGATGCAGAAGTCGACCTATGATGCAGGATCTGATCGCATAAATTCAGCGATCTGTTGTTCGTGATCTTTTGGACTCATTGATAGATAGTTGATTATGTTTTGTCTTTCGTTTTGATTTTTATTTTGACTTAGCTTTTTCTTTCCCTGAATGTCATCCGCAGATATGGAAAAGGCAACAATACCTTCCAGCATGCCATCCTTATATTTGGAGGGAAGTTTATCCCATTGTGCATGATACTCAGGATCATAGAAATCAATCGTGTTTTTGATGATATCTAATTTTTGAGATTTTTCCTGTAAAATCCTGCCTTTACCATAGACATGTACTGCAACATAATTCCAGGTTGGGACATTTAAAGGTTTTTCATAGTGTTCTGTTGAAATATAGGCATGGGGTTGTTGGAAAATAATTAGATTAATTGCCTCTTCAATGTATCGCCATTGAATATTGGCTTTTGCAAAATGCGATTGTAAAATGATTTTTTCATTTTCTTCCCTGATGATAAAAGGAAGATGTGTAGCCTGTGGAGTTTGATTTACTTGTGTGATAATCGTGGCAAAACTGAATCTTTCGAGAAAGGACTTTATTTCCCCAGGATTCTCCATGTGGTTTAGTTTCGGTATGTACATGTTGCAGTCTTATTGAATTCTGTAGGCTATGGCAGAATCCTTAAATTAAAATTGAAGGTGACGGCTAAAAAAGGGAAGCACCTTGGTTTGAATGCGCTCTACTATTCGATTGACATGATTCCCTTCGTAAGATTCGTAGTCATGTTCTATCCCATATCGCGTCAATAGTTCGTGCAATTTTTTGGTGGCGATAGTAATCCCTCCGTCATTGAGCCCCGTATCCATTCCGATGGCAGTTAGTTTTTTTACATTGGTGAGGTATTGTTCAATGGTGTATAGGGTGCGATTCGCGGCAAGTTTGGAGGCGATATCGTGTCGCACACCTAAAGAATCGAAAGGTAAATCCAGATAGAATGGGGGGTTCTCTGGATTGGGAGCCCAGGCAGCCGAAGAGGCCAGATTGGTCATCACTCTAAATCGAGAACCTTCCAGATCGGATATTTCGTCCACTGCTTGGATTTCATTTATGAGATCTGGATTGTCTGTCACATTCCCTTCCATGCAGCAGGCACTTAACATATAAATGCTGGAAAAGACTTCCGGAAACTTCATCCCCAGGCGAATGGTACCGTAGCCTCCCATGCTGTGACCCGCGAGCCCCCGACTTTCTCGATCAGGAATCGTGCGATAATGTTCGTCAATGTAGGATACCAGCTCCGACGCTACAAAGGTTTCCCAATCGCCAATCGTGGGCGAACTTGAATACATGCTTCCTTTAAATCGATTGTACGCATTGGGCATGACGACGATCATCTCCCGGATACCATCCTCCTTCATGGACTCATCAAGCAAGTCGTGAAGATTGATCCAATGATCCTCCCAACCAAACCACTTACTGTCGGTATCGCTAAATCCATGCAGCATATATAACACGGGAAAGCGCTTTCCGGTGTTCTCCTGATAGGAGGCCGGTAGATACACGGTGACATCCCTGTTTGGATCATCCCCTATCAGATTTCCTTCCAGTGCAAGACTATGCACTTTTATACGCTCTTTATCACCCGTCTGGGCACAGAGACAGGAAACTGTAAGAAGCACATTGAAAAGGGAAATCAGAATTCTCATCGCATTGACTTTAGAGATGATTACAACACTGGATCATCTTTTCCAAGTTATTCATTTTAACATTAAGTCATCTGCACATCAATTGTATATCTGCGAAATAATTAGAATTTTGAGGTCTAATGATTTTACCTATGATTAAGAATTTGATTGTCTTTTTGAGTTTGATAAGTTTTTCCTATCTGTCATCGGCACAGGATTGTGCACTTTACATCCCTGTGGAGGAAGGAGCCTCCTGGGAGATGACATCCTATAATGCCA
>JAUILM010000357.1 GCA_030432855.1 Bacteroidia bacterium | reverse complement strand
GGCATATGCTAATAAATTTCAGATGGCACAATATAGTGCTCCGCCCCTATCTTATCCGTTGGTCATTCGAACTTTTAACAAGCATTTTGGAAAATCACCATCCGATCTTTTCGATGAATTTTCTCCATCAGCAGCCAATGCCGCATCCATTGGGCAGGTACATCGAGCAAAACTCGATGGCAAAGATCTAGCGGTCAAAGTACAATATCCCGGTGTGTCCAACAGTGTGCAAAATGACCTTAAGATGGTTAAGCCTCTGGCAGCACGCATTATGAATCTGAGGGTTAGGGATCTGGACCATTACATGCAAGAAGTCGAAGATAAACTGCTGGAGGAGGCCGACTATCAACTGGAACTAGAACAGTCGCAAGAAATTTCTCAGGCATTCGCTCATCACGAAATGCTGGTTTTTCCGGACTATTATCCTGAGCTCTCCTCCGATCGTATCATCACTATGGATTGGATCGAAGGAGCACATATCCGTGAATGGTTGAAGACGAATCCAGATCAGGAGACTAAGAATGCCATCGGACAGGCAATGTGGGACTTTTATCAATTTCAGATGCACGTCCTCAAAAAAGTACATGCTGATCCACATCCTGGAAACTTCATTATAACTCCGGATAATAAACTGGCGGTAATTGACTTTGGTTGTGTAAAGGTTATTCCTGATGACTTTCACAGGGACTACTTTCAGTTTTTAGATCCCTCGGTACTGACAAATAAGGATGAGTTGCTCTCGCTGTTTTATTCACTGAATTTTATTTACGAAACTGATACACCAGAGAAAACCCGGGCTTATTATAAGATCTTTTATGACATGGCTCAATTATTAGGAAAGCCATTCCACGGCAAAACTTTTGATTTTAGTGACGAGGCCTATTTTGAGCAGATCTTTTCGATGGGAGATAAACTTTCAAAAGATCCACTTTTAAGAAACGCAGAAAAGCCGAGGGGCTCTAAACATGGAATCTATATTAACAGGACATATTTTGGACTGTACAACATTCTTCATGATCTCAAGGCTACCGTGAACATCACGAAGTATGAATGATCCGTTAATGTTTCGTCATTTCGGCAAAGTGACTTTGAACCTTTTTCTCAAGCTCATCCCCCATTAGATTACTGTCTATGATGGTTCCCTGATCGTCAATCAGAAAATTATAGGGAATACCACTAATACCATAGATAAGACCAGCCTCATTGTATTCTCCATTGAGATCAGACAATTGTAACCATGGCAGCCCGCCCGTCAGAATTTCCTTTTTCCATGATTTTTCATCAGAGTCCCAGCTCCCTATACTTCTGGTAAGTCTTTACCAACCTTGGATTTTCCCGAAGGCAGGGGCCACACCATGAGGCCCAGAAATCCAGTAATGTTAACTTGCCCAGATTGTTTGACAATTTTTGCTGTTGACCTGTGGTATCTGCCATAGAAAAATCGACGTATTTTGATCCAACCCCAGGCGCTTGCACGAGATCAAGATACTTTTTGATTTTTTGTCCATTTTCACTGGTCTTCAAATCCGAAGAAAATCGGGTATACAATTCCTCCACCGTCTCTTTTCCCCATCTAGTTGCGTATACTACAAGCATCTGTGCACTAATTACACTTTCTGGATAATCAAAAACAAATTTTTGTTCAATACGGCTTCGTTTAAGGCCATGCCCCGCAGTGGCCAGCAAATGATTGAGTGAGTCTGCCAGCAGCTGCGTCTCCGATCCGGACACACTACAATTTCGAAGTCCACCCAGGGTAGCATCCAAGACTATATGTCCATTTTCAAGCCAAATATATTTTGAGTCTAGAGTATCCAACCGTCTTAACACAAATCTTTCAGCAACATCTTTCACTTTCCCCTTCAAGGTGAATTCATTGTTGACTATTACGGTAGAATCTATGGCAATATTATCTTGAAAAAGGTAGATTACCGTACTGTCGACTATGTTACTGGTATGACCTTCTAAGGTAAATCCATCCTCAATAATGGAAGTCGTTTTGCAAAAGACAAATAAAATTGAAACAACGACAGTTAGGGGAAATACTTTCAAAACCTACTTCTTTTCTGAAAGATACTCCAAATTCATGAAGCACTCAAGGCATCACCAGCTTCGTCCCCATTCATTCTAATAGGATGAATTTGTAGAGGGCTGTCCTCTACAGCAATGATGTCTCCGGGCTCACCCAGTATTTCGTCCACCAGTCCAAAGTCCTTCGCTTCAAAGGCATTTAGAAATTTGTCGCGAAGAAAATAAGACTCAATTTCTCGCCAGGTGTGGCCCGTATTTTCTCCCATGATATGAAATATTTGAGCCTGAATACGCTCTTGTTCACGTGTAGCAATCCGCACGTCCTCTGTGTAACCTTTGGTACCACCACCAGTGGGGTGCATATGTATCGTGCTATGGGGTAAAGCGTACCTATGTCCTTTTTCACCTCCTGACAGCAAGAAAGTACTCATACTCCCGGTAAATCCTACAGAATAGGTATAGACGGGACAATCCATCATTTTCATGGTATCGTAAATAGCCATACCGGCATAGACACTACCTCCCGGACTTTGGATGTATAAATGCACCGGCGCTTTACTATTGGTACTATTTAAATATAGCAGCTGTGCCACAAGAAGATTAGCTACCTGATCATTCAAGGCGCTTCCCAGAAAAACAATACGTTCTTTGAGTAAGAGACTATAAATATCAAACGCTCGCTCACTCATGTCTGAGTTGTCGATTACCATAGGTACCAGGGAGGCATGGATCATGATTGCAACTTTTGTAATTGATGTATTTTGTTTTGAAAATCCCTCTGGATGGGATCTCCCATCATATTTTCAAAGAGATGATCCAATTTCATTTTCATCTTTTTTCTACGATACAATTTAATTACCTGAAAAAGATGGCTAAATGATTTAAATCGGACAGCAAATCGCTTCTTACTTTGTAGCTGCTGGTGCACCACCTTCACCTCTGACGGGTTCAGTCTGTTTAGATAAAATTGCTCAATTAATTGCCATTCAGTTTTGGAATGCATCGTACTCTATTTTTTTTCGTTTGACAATCGCCCTCAATTGCATCAGACATTTATGCTTTTGGACACTTACGCTGTGCGCATTCTTATATCCCATCCGATCTGCTACTTCCTCCATCGGCATCTCACTAAAATAAATGGTACTCAATAAATTCAAACATTTTTCTCCTGCCTTCTCAAGAAAGCTCAGAAGCCGGCGAACAGACCAGGAGGGATACAAGTCGTCATCAGAGATATCAAGCCGATCTGGCCATTCGGAAGTCAACTGAAGTTTTCTTCCTCTGATAAATTTCTTTTGATAGATCCGCTTAGAAACAGTAACCAAAAAAGCTACAGGATCTCTGATCTCTGATCGAGCTGCATCATCTCGCTCCATGAACAACACCATGGCATCGTGAAACACATCCTTTCCATTTTCGAAGGAGCCGCCCATATATTGGATTGCTCTAACGGACTCCGGCAATGCTTGTTCATAAATCTGCTGCGTATCAGCTGATAGTACCACTCCTGTCTCATCTATCACACGTAATTCGACATTCTGCATATAATAAGTGCTTTAATACTAAGTACCCTCAAGTTGAGAAATATCACCCTGAAATGCGAAAAAAAGTGAATGGTATTGATTGAGCCTGCCGTCAAAGTGTTCAGATAAAATCACAAAGCCAGGATGCAGGCAAACCCCGGAGACAATCTTTATTGATATCTTGTTCATATAATGACCTCGACAAATGAAATATCACAACTTTCTTGTGGCAATGGCTTTGCTGGCCCTCAGCCTCTTTTTCAACCAAAAAGATCAGACATCAGATACAAAATTAAATGTGCTCTTTATTGCCGTCGACGATCTCCGACCTGAACTCAATTGCTATGGAGCGTCGCACATTAAGTCACCCCATATTGATCAGTTGGCTCAGAAATCCACCGTTTTTACCAGAGCATATTGCCAGCAAGCGGTGTGTGCCCCTTCACGGAACAGTATTATGACCGGTCTACGGCCAGACGCGATGGGCATTTATGATCTGTATACTTTTTTCAGAAGCAAGACGCCTGATGTGGTTACCCTTCCTCAACACTTCAAAAATCACTCGTACTATACGGAGCGAGTGGGTAAAATATATCATACGGGACATGGTAACCAGGATGATAGTTTATCCTGGTCACAAGCAGCTACCCGACTACCCAGGCCACCGTCTATCAGCCGGGGAGACACCACGGATCTTGAAAGGGATTTTCCGGCAATCGATGGACTCAAACTGCCTTTTTATCGGTCAATGGAGCCGGAAGCAAATATGACTGATGCCACGATTGCCGAATATGCGGTGAACAGACTACGCGAACTACGAGATACTAACTTCTTTTTCGGGGTTGGATTTATAAAGCCCCATCTGCCATTTGTGGCCCCAAGCAAATACTGGGACATGTACGATCCTGAAAAGATCAAGGTTCCTGCCCGTCAAACACCGGAAGGTATGCCCGATCTGGCGCTTCACCAATTTGGAGAACTACGAAAGTATCACGGGATCCCTGAGAATGGTCCGCTTGACGATGCAATGAGCAGAGATCTAATACATGGATACTACGCGGCTACATCTATGATCGATGCGCAGATTGGAAAATTAATGGACGCTTTACGAGAAAATAATCTAATTGACAAGACCATTGTGGTGCTCTGGGGAGATCATGGTTGGAAGCTGGGAGACTATGGGAGCTGGTGCAAACACACCAACTTTGAATTGGACGCAAATGTCCCATTGATCATTTACGACCCCACTGACCCCAGAGGTCAGTATTCCTCTTCTCTTGCAGAACTTGTGGACTTATATCCCACGCTGTGTGAAATGGCAAATCTTCCTCTGCCAGCACATTTAGAAGGCCAGAGTTTAAAACCCATACTCGACGACCCCGAAGCCATAGTAAATAAGGTAGCCCTCAGTCAGTATCCTCGGGGAAAATCTTTAGGATACGATAGAAAAAGCCAATATATGGGCTATAGCATGCACTATGGCGACTATCGTTTTACCCGATGGCAGGACTATGAAAATCCGGAGGATGTATTTGCCCTGGAGCTTTATGATCACAGTAGCAGTCCACTTGCTAAAACAAACCTGGCTGAAGATCCTCAGTATCAGAATCTTGTGCAGGAAATGAACGCATTGCTTTCATCCGAACTAGGAAAATATGAATTATTAAAAGCAGAAAAATAGTCTAGGACTCATCCTTTAATTCCTAAACTTGTAGGAACAGACTCTTTACTCAACTTCTACAATCAACTCCACTTCTACCGCGATGTTATTGGGAAGTGCAGCCATCCCGACAGCAGCACGGGCATGCTTACCCTTTTCACCGAATACCTCCACCATGAAATCAGAGTATCCGTTCATGACTTTGGATTGATCTCCAAAATCAGGAGCACTATTAACCATACCGTGCACCTTAACTAGTCTTTTCACCTTACTTAGTTCACCTAGTTCCGCTTTTAAAGCGGCCAAAGATTCTATAGCAGTTAGTTTAGCCGCCTCATATCCTTCTTCTACAGTCAGGTCGGCTCCCAGTTTCCCCTGAACTGATGATCCATCTGGCTTTCTTGGACCTTTTCCTGCTACAAAAACCAGATTTCCAGTACGAACCGTGTTTACATAATTCGCTTGCGGTGGTGAAACCTCAGGAAGTGTGATGCCCATGGCTTCGAGCCTGGCTTCAGGACTTTCAGCACTAACCAGTGCAGTAACCACATCTGTCGCAGGAGCAGGCTTATCTGTACAGGCCAATATGGATAGAATTGCAACCACAGTAAAAAAAGAAGATAATCGTCTCATAATATGTCAAGTGTTTCGTGAAAAAACACAAATATTATGACACCCAGTAGAGAGTCTCTTCAATTTTTGTGATTTTCAATCTTTCACACACCGAATTGCGAACCCAAGATTTTTATCTTCACAAGTTGAAGAATTGACTGCATTCTGGCTTGCGGACATGGAAAAGGTACATGCAAAATCAGTATTAGGCTCAAACTCTTCGTTTTCCCACAGTCTGGCCGTGTTTTTTGTAAAAGTGAGAAACTGTCCATCAGCCAATCGGATCCCATTTGACACCGCTGAAAATCCAGTCGAATTTGTAGCTCCTACATTGGCTTCAGACCAGTGCACAGGTCCGACATCTTTTAAATTAGCACCTGCTACAGCGTTGCCTCCCGCAGTAACAACAAGAGAGTCGTAATCCGCACTGGTAGGCACACTCCATCCCTCTGGACATACTCCTCTCCCATCTTCTACGGCAAACCAATTATATAGTTTACCGTAAGGAATATCAAAGGAATCATTATCCATATAGGACACCCAGGC
>JAUILM010000356.1 GCA_030432855.1 Bacteroidia bacterium | reverse complement strand
AAGAAGGGTGTTTCGATTACATATTTCAACTCAAGAATAGAACCTTCCTGTACATCAGGGAATGAAAACTTTTGATTGATCCATCTTTCACTTATTCGCTCTTCGAAAACATTGCTCATTCTAAGTCTAGATTCAGATAGCTGGCTTTGATCCTGATTATAGGTCACCGCCACTACTTCACTCAACTCTTCACGTTCACCAAGTTGGTTTTCATAGAGTGGTATGGATATTTCCGCCGCATCATATCCTGACCGATTAAAGACCTTAATACGTTTGTGACGGGTAAATCTTATTTTATAGCCATCACCAAAATCAATAAACTCCGATACTCCCCGGTCAAACAAGATCACAGCACCTGCCTCGGGATCACCCAGATACTTCTCCATACTAATCTCGCGTGGTGAAATAGACCCGAACTCAGTCTTCTCTATCTGTGACATAAGGGTCAAATGAGAAAGAATGAAAATACTTAGCAATATAGATGGTTTCATAGAATAAGGATTGATGATTTATTTTTAAATTGATGTATATCTTGTAGAAAATTGTAGAAATCAGCAAACTGTGAAAGCGGATAATCACCCGTCTTAAGTTCAAATTCTTCAGACACATGTACTCCTTCCGGTGACAGTTCAAAAATGGCTCTGTAACTTCCAAACTCACTATCAATTTGAATCTTTTCGGGTAGTTGAATCTTTTTCTCTTCTAATTCATGAAAGTGATATATAGACTGATCCTTTTTATGGACAGGGATTGTTATCCTAATAGGGTGTGAACGTGTATCGGGGGTATTTACCTTCGGGATCTTCAACTTAAGTGGACTAATCACTTCATAGTTTCCCACCTTTCTAATTTTCGGCAGAATTTTCCCTTTGATATTATATTTAATAAATGTGCTGTCTCTATGGTACTCCTGTAAGTCTAGAGTTTGCATCTCCAGCGCCTCAAAATCAATATAATCTTTCATCGCCGAAAGTTGATCACTTTCAGACTTGTGTATCCGTCCATATCTGAAATGTTCGAATGCCGTTCCCTGTAGATTTAGATCAATATTTACATCCCAAGTCCCATTAGTAGTACATTCAAGAGTAAATGCACGTTCTTCCTTCACCTCTTTAGGATGTAACTTTGGTGTTTTAATCAACTGACTTTTATCGTCATCAATCACGAAGGCATATCGGTTATGTGTGAAAGTTCCTAAATAATTAAAAGGAAGCGTGTTAGATGTGTTTTCAAGCCAAACCGTATCACCATCCGTGAGCGGCACCATAAGAATCACATGATTTGATTGTGGACTTGGAAAATCCCTTATGACAGGCACCGGGTTTTCACCGGCATAAATTTTCGAATAATATGATTGAATACCCACACATTTCAATAAAGCCTTCATGTATGTAGTAAGCGCCTTACAATCACCGTAGCCATTCGATGCAACATAGGATGCAGGATAGCTCTTCAATCCCCCTACATCAATGCTAACGTTTATATATTTTGTATGATCCTGGAGGTAGTGATAGAGTTTACTGATTATCTCTACTTCATCCACCAGACCATCTACCAAATCATGTGCCTTTTTTATTTCTGCTGCAGTGAGTAGATCAGTGTTAGCATTTAATTCCGCTTGCCACTCCCCAAAGGATTCCCATGACTTGAAGCTACCACCCACACCGTAATGAAATTTAGAAGGAACTATAGATAAAAAAGAACTGAGCTCTGTCAGAGGAGGAGCAAACAATTCGTACTCTGGAACCTCATAGCCATTTACTTCACAAGTAATGGTAGTAGTACCATTTAAAAATTCCTCACCAACTTCCAGATCGGGAGAATGCCGGGAAGTAAATTTATACCCCTCTGGCATCTCTACACGAAGGGACGCATTTTGAGTGTTAAAACTTCGATATGAAGGAGTCCAATATGCCACATAGAGAAATTGCTCCTCGGTAAGAGTGTATTGATACTCGATTTGATAAGGGTAAGAATTTGAAAATAGATCGAACTCAGTAATTAGATTATCCTCATAAAAAGAGCCATATGATCTGTCATTGCTAACTCTTACATCCTTTTTCTTGAGTTTGCGAATTACTGTACCATCCTGGTCCTTAACCATTGCAAAGTCAATGGCTAAAGTCTGATGTGGAGAATGTGAAATAGCCACCTCCGCTAACTCACTCTCTTCTCTGGTATTGATTTGGATTAAAAGAGTAACACTCGTAAGCTTGGTACCCTTTTCATCTATATGGATATCTGTATCATATTTTAATACCTGCCCCTCGCCTCGACTCGAACCGATTATCATGCAGATTAGCAACATCCACTTTATATGGCATATATGATCCATCCAGACAATTTAAGGGTGTATTGATCATCAAGATGTGAGCTATCAGCTAAACATCCATTAATGTTGTAAGCGATAGATCAAAGATCTTACCATGTTTTTTACCTTGTATGCATTTGAAAGAAGTGTTAACTTAATTCCCTCCTATGTGCAGTCGATATATCACTCACTGGTACCTCCACCTAACAAGAAGGTAAATCCCAATCGAACGCCAACCGAACTGGATATATCACGTGAATTATCATCGTTATTTAGTTTACGCTTGAACATCCTCCTATTATAACCTAACATTGCATCCAACAAAATATGATCACTTAGCACTGCCGAAACGCCTACTCCCCCGCCATATGAGATGAGGCTTTGTGTAAATTCAGTGTCATGTGATGGGCTCCCAGTAAATAAAGATCTACCCTTAATGGTGCCTATGGAACTATTAAGCTCAACGAATGGCAAAAATTTATCTGACACAAAATAATATCGAGCAAATGGTCCTACAGCCAGCAGACCCTGTGTAAATTTTCGCTCACCACCATCAGATTTATTTCTACTAAATGCAGTATTTAGATCTATGCCCAAGGACAAATTATCAGCAACGAAAAGTCCAAACCTAGGAGTAAGGTTTAATCCAAATGTCTTCGTCACATCCTCATCAATGCCACTGTTGTCACTCTTACGCTTTTCCGAACCAAACCCAAAAGTAAACACGTTCCCTCCAGATGAGGAAATATTAGGAGTTGTTGAAATACTAAATAGTCCCTTCCCTTTCTCAAATTGTGCTTGTGATTCCTGAACTGACAGCAACAAAATAAAACATAGTAAAGTAATGATTCTCATAGCTAAGAGTTTAAATGGTTACGTAGTAAATGAGTGAAGATTTGACGCCCGCATGCCATGATTTGTACGCACAGGTAGTACGTGTCTCTACTGAAAACTTAATCACAAGTATCGATCGATTTGGCATACGACAGATGGTTTAGTTTGAGAAAGGGTGACTCAAACTTCTACTCAGGGTTAAATATGTAACGACTGGTGACTTCTGTTATTCTGGTAAATATGTTAATTATTAGAATAGCAGTTGCCGTCTTCTTCCCTTCAGTTCAACTCAAAGAATAAAATTCATTGATATTGTCGCAGCTCGAATTAAATTCTCAAGCTATAAAACAGAAAAAATCTTCCTATTTCCTTACCACCTCGTAGACATCTCCTCTCCTATCCTTCAGATTTCTGACACTACCAAACTCATTTAATTCTCTCAACAAATCCAAATCTACGTCCGCGATAAGAATCATCTCGGTGTTGGGAGTAGCTTCAGCTTTTATACCATTGGCAGGAAAGGCAAAGTCACACGGTGTAAATACCATGGATTGGGCGTATTGAATATCCATGTTGTGCACGTTAGGCAGGTTTCCTACACTGCCGGCAATTGCTACATAGCATTCATTTTCGATAGCCCGTGCCTGAGCACAATTACGTACACGGGAATATCCGTTTTGCGTATCGGTCAGAAATGGCACAAACAATATATCCATTCCCTCCTGCGCTAATAATCTACTTAATTCCGGAAATTCAGAATCGTAGCAAATGAGCACGCCTACTTTCCCACAATCCGTATCAAACACTTCTAATTTATTACCACCCTGCATCCCCCATACCTTCGCTTCATCGGGGGTCACATGTATTTTTTCATAGCGATCGATTGTGCCATCGCGTTTGCAGAGATATCCCACATTATATAGGGTGTCATCGACCATTTCAGGCATGCTACCACAAATAATATTGATATTGTAGGAAATCGCGAAACCTGAAAATTTCTGCACGATCTCATCGGTATGTCTAGCTAACTCGCGAATGGCATCAGCCTCAGGCAAATGATTATCCTTCGCCATCAAAGGGGCGTTGAAAAATTCGGGAAAAAGGGCAAAATCTGATCGATATACGGAAACCGAGTCGATAAAATACTCAGCTTGCTGCATCAGCGAATCAATATCTGGATAGGGACGCATCTGCCACTGAATGAGACCTAGTCGCACCACTTTCTTAATGCTGGAGGCTGTCTTCGATGGTTTTTCATAGTAGATATTATCCCACTCCAGAAGCACTGCAAATTCATTGGAGGCTTCATCTCCCTCCAAATATCCCTTCAAAATTTTTGCCGGGTGAAAATCATTGGAAATCTGAAAATTTAGTACGGGATCATGTATTTCTCGCGATTTCACCTTTTCGATGTACTGTTTCGGACTCAGGTCATCGGCATATTTGTGATAGTTGGGTATCCGGCCGCCCAGTGCAATACCTCGTAGATTCAGTTTTTCACAAAGTTCTTTACGATAGTCATACAATCTACGACCCAGCCGTAAGCCCCTAAACTCGGGCTTGATAAAAACATCTATCCCATATAGGACATCACCATCATCGCTATGGGATGAAAAAGTATAGTTTGCTGTGATCTCTTTGTAAGTATGCTTATCATCAAAATCATCATATTTGACAATAAGAGATAAAGCACACCCCGCCACCATTCCATTCACTTTAAGTACCACCTGACCTTCCGGAAACTTTTCCAGCAATGTACCAATTTGATGCTCTTTCCAGTAGGCTCCCGGCATCGTCTGATAGGCCGAAACCATAGCTTGCTTAAGCTCCTGATAATCATCCAGTTTGAGATACTCCAATTCGACCGTGTCGATCTGATCTAACTTCATCAATCCTTCTTTTTTTCTAAGTATACACAAATCAAGCTTTCCAGCAATCCTCTAAGTCCTTCGAAGTAAAAAAAGTTCTTTACCCGGGTCAAAACTAGTGTTTCTTTAGGATGTAATGTGGAAATAATCTCGTGGATAATCGATTGGTTTGATAGACGGAAACGTCAGATTTTTCTGCTCTAGTCTAGATGATGCGGGTGGACTCCCCGGTTTTCAGAGTGGAAGGAGTAGCCTATGTCAAGGCTCCGGCTACCAGCGAAAAACAGGGGTCGGGGGTCGCGCTGAGCCGAAAAATGTTCTCCGCTGCGCTCCGGAAGAAACCGGGGAGCGAACAAAAAGACAAATCTCCTCTCCTATTAAAAGTGCTGTAAGACTGCGGGCGGACTCCCCGTTTTCGGAACGGAGTGAGTAGCCTATGCAATTAGCTTCGGCTAGCATGTGTGATCCGTTTAAAAAGCAGACCCCCTGCCTCAATGGTATCCGAAGCATCTAGCGTAGGATACCTGTTTTTCCTCCGCTGCGCTCCGGAAGAAACCGGGGAGCGAACAAAAAGACAAATCTCCTCTCCTATTAAAAGTTCTGTAAGACTGCGGGCAGACTCCCCGTTTTCGGAACGGAGTGAGTAGCCTCTGCCAAGGCTCCTGCTACCAGCGAAAAACAGGGGTCGGGGGTCGCGCTGAGCCGAAAAATCCATGCTTTACATCGAACAACTGGATAGTGTGCAAGAAGAACTTCCCTGGAATTTGGTAAATTCCACTACCTAAACCATCTCAACATGCCTTATCAACGACTGGGAATGCATTACAATGCTTCTCCATTGATTTTTGAGAGAGCAAGAATACTTCGTAAAAATGCTACAACAGCAGAACTACTGCTCTGGGAGCATTTGAAAGACAAAAGGTTTTTAGGTTTAAAATTTCGATTTCAGCATCCTGCTTTAAAATATATTCTTGATTTCTATTGTCATTCGATAAGACTCTGTATTGAGATAGATGGAGAAGTTCATAATGATGCAGCTGAGGAATTATATGATCGTGACCGTAGCGACAATCTTCGGGACATGGGAATAACCGTGCTTCGATTTACAAACAATGAGGTTATTCATGACATCGATTTTGTTTTAAATCATATAAAAGCAGTTGCGTTCGATCTAAAAGGGTGGAAAATGAAGCAATAAATTTCTCGGGCGGACTCCCCGGTTTTCGGAACGGAGTGAGTAGCCTCTGCCAAGGCTCTGGCTACCAGCGAAAAACAGGGGTCGGGGGTCGCGCTGAGCCGAAAAATGTTCTCCGCTGTGCTCCGGAAGAAACCGGGGAGCGAACAAAAAAACAAATCTCCTC
>JAUILM010000355.1 GCA_030432855.1 Bacteroidia bacterium | reverse complement strand
AAGTCACCTTGTACTGATGCACTTCGAATTTACTGGCATCGAAATAGCCTTTTAGGGATTGAAAGGGTGATAATCTATTTTCTTCAGCATCGGCCAGATATAGGGTGGTAGGTGTCAGAAAGTTTTCGTAGCTAAAGAAGAATACATCCGATTGGTTGTCGGTAGCACTTAAAGAAATCGTACCAAAATCAGGAGCATCCACCTTCTCTCTTTCCCAACCATTATCCCCTGGAGAATAAATAAACAATTCGCTATTTACATTATGCAGTAAATTTACAAGTAGTTTGTTTTTTGTCTTCGAGACACCAGATATACTCGTGATTGCATCGGGTTCGAAAATGGAAGTGATTTCATGATGACCTTCCAACAATTTAGAAACATCCAGACTCACAAGAGTACCCTGCTTCATTGTCCTATTGTTAACCTCCCAGTCAGACTTGAGATCAAGAATGAGCTGGTCTTTGAGCACTGTACGAATATTTGCATCATCGGGGATGTCGAGTTTAATTAATGCTTTATCCTGAAACATATAGGTATGTCCTGAGAAAAATGACACCCTTTGTGTCACCACAATATATTGACGGTCACCATCGCGCACCGTATATCCCCAGGATCCCACATCTTCCATCGCTCCATCATGGATTAATTCCGCCGAGGATAGCGCCGTTCCTCTTTTCCAGATTTTTACCTGCTTCGGATAGCCTGATGTGGTCATCGTACCGTCTCCAAAATCGGAAGATACCAACAAGGTATTCCTGTCAATATATGTTGCACTACCCTTTGATTCATCGATAAAAAATCCGTCGTCAATAAATGATCGGGTGTTGACATCAAATTCCCGGGTGACAGTTGCATCACCGCCACCTTTTGAAAGTGATATCAAAAATCGATCGTAGTCCGGATACAAACCAGATACGCCTTTATACACCCATTTTACATCATCTTGAGCACTCATTGCATCTATATCCAGCAATGTCTCCCATTTAGGCTTACCCGCAAGAAAATCCGAACGTCCGGTTCTTCGCCATATGCCCCGGGGATTCCTGTCATCCTGCCAAAAATTGTAGATAAATTCACCCCGTATAGCAGGATACACCACTCTCTCATCTGAATTATATATCTCAAGACTTTTGTCAAAAATGGATCTATATAGAGGGTGGGATTGAAGCACCACCAGGGATTTTTTACTATGCTCCTCGGCAAATTCAAGTGCATCTTTACTATCTACTTCCTCTAACCAGATATAAGGGTCTTCCTGCCCAATCATGTGCATACTTGTCATCATCAGAATAAAAAGAATATATTTTTTCATCACTTAAGATTACAATACCTGAAACAATGTTTCCCTGAAAAGGATCTGAAAATTCTGAATTAGGTATCTTTTGCAAGGTAGTATAGGATAATGAAAAATCAGATTGTAAGAATGAGGTTCCCCTTTGCATGTCTGCTGGTCATTGTAACCCTGCTAATGATGCATGCTTGCAATGCCCCTGGACCATCTCTGCAGGACTCTGACTCGTCTTCAGTAGAATTCGACTACCCACGCGATACCAGTTACTCAATACAATCTGCATTCGATCAAATACGAAAGTCATATCCATTTGTCAGACCGATCGGGCAGGATGCTACTCTCAGGGTTGCTGCCATGTGGAATGTCAAGTACAAGCAAGTCAAAGGTCGGTCATTGCATATGGATATATTCTACCCACTGGAGAAAAACCTGAGATCACCCGGAGTCCTGATGATTCATGGTGGAGGATGGTCCTCAGGTAGTCGTAGTCATCAAATACCCATGGCACAAGCTTTGGCACAAAGTGGTTATGTAGCAGCTGCTGTAGAATATCGCCTAAGTCCTGAAGCGGTGTATCCAGCCGGAGTACTGGATCTGCAAGATGCAATAGTCTGGCTCCGTTCACAACAGGAAGCACTGGGTCTTGATGGTAGCCGGATAGCCACATTGGGGTGTTCGGCTGGCGCAACTCTGGCATCCTTACTTGGCACGGCGCCTGGACTTTATGATACCCGAAAAAAAGATAAGCAGATGATACAGGCTGTCATCAATATTGATGGAGTGGTCTCCTTCTTGCATCCCGAGGCAAGCCCAGAATGGACAGGAGGTGCAGCGAATCGATGGTTGGGATCATATGGTCCAAATAATCAAAATTGGAAAGAAGCCTCAGCCCTGGAATATGTCTCAACTGAATCTCCCCCATTCCTGTTCGTCAATAGTGCTCAACCCAGATTTCATGCAGGACGAGACAGTCTAATCCATCTCTTGCAGGACTATGAAATCTTTCATCAAGTCCATACTATAGAGGATAGTCCACACTCATTTTGGCTCGTACACCCCTGGTACGAAGAAACTCTGGACCAAGTCTTAGGCTTTCTGAAAGTCGTATTTGATTTCTAGGAAGTTGTGGAAAACCCGAGGTTGATCCTGCAGCCGAAAATCATTGTGCCTGGATAATGCGAGATCGAAGGCTACCTGACAGGTAACCGATGACCTATTTGTCGAGGTGCCCCGTAGTCGAAGCGGCTATGGTGCATAGGTGACATGCTAATCACGGGACCAATGAAGGCAGGCGCAATGAGTACGGCTGATTTTTAAATAAGATATTTTTACAGGTTAAGTTCCAGGGCGATCTGGGTATTTCAACAGCTTCCTAAGTCTTCTTAATTTTTGCAGGTAGGGCCAATACTGCATCAAAAGCGGGTTTCGGCTTTCTTTCCCGATCGAAAAGTAATGGGTAATTCGTTCGCCGAGGAATAGGATATCCGTTTTTCCAGGTAAAGGCGTCATGTACTCCCCAGAGAGTAACCCGGTCAATTTTATCACGCTTATCATAGAAAATTCTAAAGATCTCCTCATACCTATCAGCCAGTTGCTTTTGCACCGCCTCAGGAAGTCCATCCTTATAGGGATCCAGAAATTCTTCAAATTCCTCTAACTGAAATTGTGGCTCCTGCAATGACCTTCCAATCACCTGTCCCTCCTTGGTAAGTGGTAACACATCGATGTCAAGCTCCGTGATCATCACTTTGACACCTAATGCAGCAAATGTATCAATGGCTGCCTCTATGTATTCATTCTTAGGAAAATTCAACCCCCAATGCGCTTGAATTCCGACACCATCAATACGTATACCTTCCTTTTGCAACATACGCACCATCCTTGCAATACCATCTCTCTTATCAGGTCGCCAGGCATTAAAATCATTGTAGTAAAGTTCAGTGTTTGGTGCATACTGACTGGCATATTTAAAGGATAGTCTCGCCAGTTCATCTCCGCTTCCTATCCCGTTGACCCAGGTGGTCGGTCGATATGATCCATCGTTGTCAATCACCTCGTTGAGTACATCCCAGGCATCTACTTTACCGGCATATCGTCCGGCTATGACTTCAATGTGTTCTCGCAATCTTTCAGCCACTTCGCCCGGAGTTCTGGGCTTTCCTTCCTGATCCTTAAAAAACCATTCCGGTGTCTGGTTGTGCCATATCAATGTATGTGCTACAATGAACATGTCATGTTCTTTGCCGAAGTTGACAAAATCATCTGCCGGACCAAAATTATATACCCCCGGTTCGGGATTAATGGGCCCTGCCTTCATCACATTTTCAGCAGTGATTGTATTACAGTGCTCAATGACTATTTTCTGTGCCAGCGAATCACGACCATTGACAACCCAGGGATTAAGTGCGGCTCCAATTTTAAATGCATCGGAGTATGCTGTCTTGAGATTAAGAGAAGTGCTGTTCTGAGAAGAAGCAACATTGTACATGCAAAGAATCATTATCAGAGCCAGGGGTCCAATTGCTTTCATAGTATCCTTGTTTACTCTAAATATAGTTAATCCGTAGGTCTGGGTCAAAACCTGGGATTGAGGTTCTTTCCTTGAGAATTCTTCAGATGTGCATTTGTACCTTTAGATCATAAGACAACTTCTATGAAATACCGAGGCTATTCCTTCCGCAAAATGATCTCCAGTTTCAGATACGCCATACAGGGATTACGAGCTCTGTTTCTGGAGGAACCAAACGCACGTATCCATATGATCGCTGTCTTAGTGGTCGTACTGGGTGGATGGTATTTTCAGATTAAAACTTGGGAGTGGATATCCGTAATTTTATGCTTTGGTCTTGTCATCTCCATGGAGTTAGTTAATACCTCGATTGAAAACATAGCTGATTTCGTCTCGCCCGGGCACGATAAAAGAATTGGAAAAATAAAGGACCAGGCCGCCGCCGCGGTACTTTTTAGTGCATTGATGGCTTTTATTGTGGGGTTGATAATTTTCGCTCCGAAGGTCTGGAGGTTGATTTGATGGAAAATTAGTGATAACTTCTATAGCATTATTAAATCATCTCACTTACCTTCCTATGAAACACCTGTACCTTCTCATCTCCGCTCTTGTATTATTGATCTCCTGCGAAAAAGAGGTGGATTCCCTCACCGAAAAACCGGACTTTCAATTCTACACCGATGCTGAATATGCGGCACTGACTCAGGTACTGGATCTACCCAGTGTACTGCATCAATACAAAGGCGATGTTGCCCTTGCCTCAGACAGTCGCGCCACTCTGGGTAGAGTCTTGTTTTATGATAAATCTCTATCGAAAGACGGCACTATTTCGTGCGCGTCCTGCCATAAGCAGCATCATGCATTTTCTGATGATATAGCCTTGAGTAAAGGAATTTATGGACGACAGACAGATCGAAATTCATTGGCATTAGGCGTTTTCAGCGATTTCGCAAACACCTATGGATCAGATGGACACTCCGGTTCAGAGGAACTTTTCTGGGACACGAGAGGTGCCAGCATTCATAGCCAGATCACAGAGACGATGGCCAATGAAAAGGAAATGGGTATGGAACCGGGCGAAGTGGTTGATGCGCTGGTGGGCAAACGCCATTATGAAATATTGTTTACTAAGGCTTTTGGCACTCCTGAGATCCAGCATGATCTGATACTTTCTGCACTTGAGCGTTTCATGCATGGCATGACCACCGATAATAGTAAGTACGACCGATATCAACAGACTTTTACAAATAGTGTATCGGGAGGACAAAAGTTAAGTTCTCGAGAACTTAGAGGACTTAGTCTCTTCCAAAGTCAATGTGCAACTTGCCATCAAATACCCATCAATGGGAGGTTGTTCTCAGGACATAAGACGTTTGCCAATAATGGCTTAGACATTAATCCTAAGGATCAAGGTCGCAGAAAGATTACAAAATTAGAAGAGGATGCAGCAGCATTTAAAATTCCTTCCCTAAGAAACATAACACAAACCGCACCCTACATGCATGACGGTCGATTTGAAACATTAGAAGAGGTACTTGACTTCTATAATGAAGGAATCCAATCGCACTTTAATTTGGATCCGAAATTAAAAGACCATCAGGGCAATCCTAAACGTATGAACTTTACAGAAGAGGATAAGTCTGCGATTATAGTATTTCTCGATGCACTTACAGATATGAGTGAACTTTCGCATGAGAAATTTTCCGACCCCTGGTTGGAATAGATTTTTATCTATTAAATTCGTCTCCTCCGCTAACTTCGGCCTTGGTCTGAATTTATTCCATAATCAAGTCTCCATGGCATGTCAATGTCGAGCCTTCCTCCACGGTGATCCAGAAATCGTTGGGAACATTCTGAATCTCCAATCGTGCGGATGCATCAATAATCAATGTCGATGATGATGTAACCGAAACTCCTTCCGCGTCATCATCCATAATGAATCTTAAATCTCCATCTAATAAATCACAAGTGCCTGAGGAAGAAACCCGCATAGCTCGTCCCTCTGATATTAAGACCTCAATCTCACCATTATTTATAAAATGTGTGGAGGTAGAACCGCAATGGATGCCTGTTGAGAAAGGGCCATCGATCAGAATGTCAATGACCCCATCGTTTTGAAATTCCGATGCAAAAGACAAAACAATACCATTGTTTGAAGCATTTGATACATTATTAATAATTATAGAATCGCTATTTACAGCATAGGAACTAGATGCAATCCTTAGCGAGCTGCCTATGCTCTCTATGACAATTAAATTCTCATTCACTAAAGTTGAGTTAGAACTAATTTGTAAACCCGAAGTGGAATTCTTAATATTGATATCTCCTTGATTAAACAGAGTAGAAAACGTCAACTCAATGGCATAATCGAAAGAATTATTTCCTGATTGATTTATAAAAATATTGCCGTCATTATAAATAGTACAGTGGGCTCCCAGTATAGCGAAAGTATCCGTATTGGACAGTGTCAAATCCGACAGAATCGTGAGTTCGGCATCATCCAATTCCAGACTATAAGCAAGGGCCATTGACCGGACAACCACCGAATCATTTTCAATCAATAGTTGATTGGAAG
>JAUILM010000354.1 GCA_030432855.1 Bacteroidia bacterium | reverse complement strand
GGAATGGGGGGACTGGCATTAAATCAATTTATCACGGATACTATCCGTGCCCGGACTCAAAACGGACAATTGTGGTACCGGTTTCAAATACCTATTCAACAGTTTCAGACCAAGGTGGGTAGTATCCAGGGTTTCCGATCCATCCGTTTCATAAGAATGTATGTGGCCGACTTTGAAGAGGCGGTGACCCTGCGCTTTGCCAAATTTGACCTGGTACGAAATCAGTGGAGAAAATATAATCGTCCTTTGACTGACCCAGGGCCAGGTGAACCAAATAACAGTGGAAGTAGAGTTCAGTTTGATATCCAGTCTGTCAATATTGAAGAAAACAGTCAAAAATTTCCTTTCAACTATATACTCCCTCCAGGTATCCAGAGAGAACGAGCTGTGGGAACCTATGCCAATATCCAGCGCAATGAACAATCTTTAGGGCTTAATATTTGCGATCTGGAAGATGGTGACGCGGTCGCGATTTATAAGAATCTGAACGAAGATTTTAGAAATTATGAGCGCTTGAAAATGTTTGTCCATGCAGAGGAAGTAGATAACATGGATATCGGTCCTGATGAGACTAGTCTATTTGTGCGGCTCGGAAGTGACTTTACCAGCAACTACTATGAATACGAGATTCCCTTGACCATGTCCGATCAGGATATTTCGCAGGACTCCCTCCTATCTAATCTCCAAAATATTGTCTGGCCAGAGGCGAATAATTTAGATATTCCACTTGACCTCCTAAAAGATGTTAAGGTTGAACGAAATAATAGTGGTGAATCGTTTACCAAACCCTACACAGGATTTGATCCTGAGAATGGGAATAGGGTTCGGGTCATAGGAAATCCCAATCTAGGGCTGGTAAAAGGTGTGATGGTCGGTGTGCGAAACAACTATGACGACGGCCTGGATAAATGCCTGGAAGTCTGGATCAATGAGCTGCGACTGACCGGACTCAATGAGCAGGGTGGTAAGGCGGCTCTTGCCCGACTGGATCTGCAGCTGGCCGACTTTGGACGGCTTTCACTGAGCGGAAACTATAATAGTATCGGATGGGGTGCTATCGATCAAAAACTGGCTGAAAGAAGCCTGGAGGAGACCATCCAATATGACGTAGCTGCCAATCTCGAGTTGGGTAAATTCTTTGGAGAACGAACTGGCCTCAGCATCCCTTTTTATGCACAGTATTCGACTACGCAATTGAATCCCAAGTTTGATCCGTATGATCGGGATATCGAGCTCAAGGACAAGCTGGATGCTGCCGAAGACGGGGCGACGCGGGACTCACTGCGAGAGCAGGCCGTTGACTTCACGTCCATCAAAAGTTTCAACTTCACGAACGTACGAAAGCAACGTACAAATAACCAAAAAACACCAAAACCCTGGGATGTAGAAAACTTTAGTCTTACCTACGCCCAATCTGAAACCAAGCACCGTGATCCCATCATCGAAAATGATGAAACCAACGAAAAACGGGGCGCCATTGACTACACCTATACAGGTAAACCACTTTACATACAACCCTTCAAAGGACTGGCACCCAATTCTAAATTGCTCAAATGGCTGACTGAGTTTAACTTCAACCCTTTGCCCAATTCTCTGGCCGTGAACACAGGTCTGGAACGGATACACAGTGAGAGATCCTATCGCTTTTCCGAACCCGAATTTAAGACCTGGTACACCAAGCGGTTTACCTGGCAACGAAACTATAACCTAAACTGGGATTTTAGTAAGTCTCTGAAGTTTAGATACAATGCCCTGAACAATGCGGTAATCGATGAGCTGGATGAACGAGCTCCAGATTTTACACCCGATCGAAATAAAGAAATGATCTGGGAAGGCCTTCGCAACTTTGGTCGTACGAAAGAGTATAATCACTCGCTCAACCTTAGTTACACGGCTCCGCTACAGCATTTTCCCATGCTCGATTTTGCACAGATCCGTGGCCAGTTTACTTCAGACTACTCATGGAATGCTGCCGCTTTAAACGTAGACTCACTGGGAAATGTAATCCAGAATCAACAAAGTCGTCAGATATCTGCAGATTTCAATTTTGAGCGATTGTATAATAACATCCCCTATCTGAGAAAAATCAACCAGGGAAATAGGTCAAGCGCATCAAATTCACGAAGAGGAAACAACCGCCAATTACCAAGTCGGGGGCAACAGCAAAACCAAAAAGAATCAAGAGACCCTGGGGCTGTGGAAAGACTCTTTATCCGCCCATTGATGGCATTGCGTCGGGCAAGGCTGCAGTACACAGAAACCATAGGATCCGTAATACCTGGATTTACTCCACAGACAAATCTCTTTGGATTAGATAATTCCTGGTCCGCACCAGGGTACGAATATGTGTTAGGTTTTCAACCCGATGATCAGTGGTTTGAGGATGCCATTCGCCCGGAGAACAACTGGATCACGGACAATATTTTCTTAAACCAGGAGGTGCTGCTCAATAAGACGAAAAAATGGAATGCAGGCTTGAGTATTGAGCCATTCCGTGATTTCCGATTGGAGGTCAACTGGGACTATAGCTTTACAGAAAACCACTCGGAATTCTTCAAGAAGGTATCTCCTGATGCACCCTTTGCCAGGCTGACGCCACGAGATGTAGGATCCTTCAATATCTCCTATTACACACTGGGGACCTTATTCAGTGATGACATCGAAGATCTATATGATCAATTTACAGAAATGCGAAGCGCGATTTCACAGCGTATCGGAGACCCTTCGACAGTACACGTGCAGGATGGCGCGGAATATACCGCCGGATTTGGTAAGTATCAGCGAGATGTGCTTATACCCGCTTTTATCGCCACCTACGCAGACATTGATCCCAATGAAGTCAAGCTCAACATTTTTGATCTGAAGCCTAAGCCAAACTGGACACTGACATATAATGGGCTCTCCAAGATTCCTATGTTTCAGGACATCTTCTCAAGTGTGAGTATCTCTCACGGGTATCGGTCTTCACTGTCCGTCAACAGCTACAATACAGACTATGATTACGTCGAGAATGATCCGGTAGCCAATCTGAACGAAGTGACGGGAGATTTCTATAGTCGGTTTGAGATACCTGCCATTGTTATTTCGGAGCAGATGGCCCCTTTGCTGGGTGTGAATGTGAAAACGCGGAATGATATGACGCTGACGCTAAACATGAATCAGACCCGTAATCTCAATCTGACTTTTACCGACAACCAATTGAATGAAACCAAAAGAACGGATTATCAGGGTGGATTTGGATATCTGATCAAGGGAGTCTACCTGCCATTTCTACATAGTAAGCGTAGTCGCCGACAACGTAGTCGGGATAGTCAGGAAGAGCAGCAGGAACAAGATCAAAATGGTAATAACCCGGGAGCTGCCAATACGGGAGCTTCCAGAGGGAATGACATCGAGATTAAATTTGACTTTTCGTACAGTGATAATGTATCTCGAATTCACCGCCCTGACACGGACTTAGAATCGGTGCCTTCTCGTGGAAATAAGCAAATAAGAATCAGTCCTTCTGTGGCTTACGACGTGAGTGAGACCTTAACACTCCGATTCTTCTTTGACTACAACCGGACGATACCTTACACGGCCCGCTCATACCCGATCACCAATATCCGATCGGGGCTGACCGTACAATTTGCGCTGCAGTAATATTCCACCCCTATAAAAGGTTCAATTTAAGATTTACTCTATTGTGCATCATATAGGATTGGAATCTCCGTTCAATGATATATATGTATACCCTGCGTATTATTCGACCATCGCCCTTTCGTTGATTCTGGCCTGGCTCATAATATCATGCCGTGGAAAATCCCATGCAGGTGAAGAGATGAAATATAATATAAGGGGAACGATTACCGATGAGTCAGGAACACCTTTACCAACTGCCCGTATTACTGTCTACGAGATCTGGGTCAATGCAAATGTTACCGACAATAATGATGGCTTTGAAGAAAAGGTACGGGTACTAGGAGAGGCTAACAGTGACGATTCGGGCAGGTTTGAATTGACCTTGTCGGCATATCCTGGTTTGAAGCTAGTGTCCATTAACCGAGATGGATTTCTTGAAAAGAACACCACCTATCTATTGGAGGACGGGGATACCACACACATGATCGGACCTTATGTTCTAGAATACGAAAATGAAACCTCATCCCCGGGGAAGGAAGAAGAAATGCTAATCAAACACAATTAATGACAGTCAGAGTCTAGAGTTTGCGGATCTCCAACTCAGGCTTAGCTTTCATGGTTTCCAGCCTGGCTACGATTTCCATATGCTCCTCATCTCTAAGAATATCTAAGACGACATCCGACTGGTCTTCAATGGACTGAATTTCGGTGACAAGTGCTTCCGGACTGTCTACCTCTTTGGTGTTAACCGCCAGAATGATGTCACCCACCTTAAGACCTGCCTTCTGGGCTGGTGAATCTTCCATCACCTCAGTCACCAAAACGCCAGATTGCAATTCCAATTCGCTGATGCGAACTCCCAGTTTGGGTTTAGAGGATTCATCAGGCATATTAAAGGGCATAAAATTGAACCCCTGGGGCCAATCTTCTGAATCAAAGAGACCACCCATACCTCCTCCCAGATCAAGGGAATCAAACAGAGATCGCAGATCAAAGAATCCATTTTGATCCATATCGCCAAACCCCTTAAACTCAAAAGAAGAGCCATAATTACCCTCAGCCAGTCGCTCAATATCAATGGCATCGGCTTCAGCACCTTCTTTTTCTATCCGTTGTACGGTCTTGTTTCCATGCTCATCATATGTCTCTTTGATGATGATCACCTTCGTTTTAGAAGTATCCTGGGCGAAAGCGGGAATTGCGTCAATCAATACCAAAACAAACAGGCAGAGGATTGCTTTATTGATCAGAGTCTTGAATCGCATAAAAACGTACTTTTAATAGCTAAAATACAAAGGTAGATGCATTCAGGACCGGCTGAAACCATGGAAAAGTTAAAACATAGTTAAATCATCAGAATTAAGTCCATAGGGACACCTGACACATCCTATCATTGACTGAATTGGACGTTACCAAAGACTGGAAAAGATCTCTAAACCCGACAACTCGCACGCAAGACACGTACTCAAACCTTTAAAGAATCTGAGATGTTAGTCTAGATGTGTAAGACCTGGAACGGTTAGGGAAGAATATCACTTTTAAATAGAGCATGAAGAAGAATTATATCTGGATACTTATTTCATTGATGACGGTGGCCCTTATAGGTATCATCGTTATTCAGAGTTTCTGGATAAACTGGAGCATCAACCTGAACCAGGAAAAATTTGATAAAGAGGTTTTCTCTGCGCTTAACAACGTAGAGAAAGAGTTGGCCGCTCGCGAAAACACGCTGGATCTGGATGTAATGGCCGCCAATGATCTGACGAAGGGTGGACTTTCCCGATCGAAAATCGACTTCTATTACCGTCAAGGCAAGCTTACGGATACAACACAGATCAGTAAGGAGCTGTCGTCCCTGCTCACTAAAGGTAGAAGCAGTTTTCAACAACAGCTCACGCTACTGGAAGGATTGGAAGTAAATCGTCTGCTACGCTCAAAGGAACTCACCGACCGTATTGACTTAAAGCAATTGAGCAGTGCTCTGAAAAGACATCTGGTACGACGTGATATTGATGTAGGATATCACTACGGGGTCTATTCCACCAAGAGTGAAAGCTTTGTCATTCTCGATGACAACTTTGTAGTCGTCGAAGAGGGGAATCAGTTCACCAATACGGAGATAAACCGAAGCCTGTTTAATTCGCAATATAAGATCAACCTGTTTGAAACGGAGGATGATCTACCCGGCATCTTGTTTATCGAGTTTCCAACCCGGAGAAGCATGCTCTTTAAGGATGTTTGGCCTACTATCCTGGGATCTCTGCTCTTCGTGACCATTATCCTCCTTTGCTTTGCCTATACTATCCATGTCATATTTCGGCAGAAAAAGTTGTCGGAGATGCGAAATGACTTTATCAACAATATGACGCATGAATTTAAGACACCCATCGCCACTATCAACCTGGCGGCTGACTCAATAACGAGTCCTATCATCGTTAATGAACCTACTAAGGTCAGTCGCTTTGCCACGATCATTAAGCAGGAAAACAGCAGAATGCTCAGTCAGGTAGAGAAAGTCTTACAAATGGCTCTGCTGGAGAAAAAAGACTTTAAACTCCGTATGAGCGATATCAATATACATGAAATCATACTGCAGGCTGTCGAACATGCAAATCTGCAGGTAGAGAAGAAGGGTGGGAGAGTATATGCAGAATTGCGTGCAGGAAAGCCGGTAATTAGGGCTGATCAAACACATATTTCCAACATCATTTACAATCTGTTGGACAATGCCAATAAGTATTCACCTGAAGCACCCGATATAAAG
>JAUILM010000353.1 GCA_030432855.1 Bacteroidia bacterium | reverse complement strand
TGTCGGTGACGGGGCAATCATCGCTACTAATTCTACGGTGGTAAAAGATGTTCCCCCTTACGCAATCATTGGCGGTAACCCAGCTAATGTCATCAGGCATCGTTTTTCAGAGGAAACAATTTCCAAATTACTCGAAATCAAATGGTGGGACTGGGATATCGAAAAAATCACAAAGAATGTTCAGCATCTGACAAGTGGTGATGTAGATAAACTTCTATCCTAGACTGTCGAACGACGCACATCCTCTGGTGCATTTACATTTCATCTTGCAGTCAAACAAGCACATAAAGGGTAGGCATCAGGCATGCACCGGTCTTTTTTTGGCATAAAATGTCAAAAGATTGGCGGAAAGAATCAAGAGTTCATACCCTGATAGGGAGATCTTTGAGTCAATAAAAGAAATCAATCTATCATGGATTCTCTATCCTTTGACAATTTGAGACACGTCCTGGTTCTGGCCTGCACAATCGTACTAGCTAATGTACTTTTTGTGTCCATCCCCCATACTGGTGAAGCTATACCAGATCAAAGTTACTCCGTTACAAGCCAACGTTTGGAAGTAAGATGGACTTCACAAGACTGCTCTTCTATGGTGACACGTCTGACTCCTACTGGCATCAAAAGTAAAGCTGAACGTACATGTCCTGAACACTCTGTAATAGATGCTGTAAAAAGCCTTACCGGGATAATTATATGCAGTCGCACAATCAATCCCTATTAAATCTAAAAAATAATAAGATGGAATTCAGTATTAAAACAATTCTACTTTTCGCCTCATGCCTTTTGGTTGGACTATCAGCAGGCTTTTTCTATGCCTGGTCAGTATCCGTCATCCCCGGCACTCGCAAGATCCTGGACACCAGCTATCTTGAAACCATGCAAAAAATAAATCGGGCTATCCTCAACCCAGGTTTTTTTATCATTTTCTTCATTAGTCTCCTGGCATTGGTGGCTACCACGATCTTTCACTTTCAACCCAGGATCACTTTTCAACTACTCTTGATGTCAACGATAATATATGGCATGGGGACTATCGGAGTAACCATGTTGGGCAATGTCCCACTGAATAATCATTTAGATGTACTCAACCTGGAGAAAATGAGTAGTGTCCAACTGCATGAATTTCGTATGCACTACGAACTAAAATGGAACCGATTACACACCATTAGGACCATCGCTGCAGTGCTTGCATTTGCACTATCGATAGCTGCCATAATTAGTACCACAAAAATACTTTGAACTCTTTTAAAAGCAATTAAATAAATACAAAAACAACAATTATGAAAAAGGAAATATTAGTACTAGGTGCCACTGGAAAAACCGGTCGTAAAGTGGTAAAAGATCTGGAACAGATCGGGTATCCGGTCAGAAAAGGATCTCGCACAGAAAATCCCTCTTTTGATTGGCACAACCGTGATAATTGGCCAGAAATTTTGCAAGGGATACATAGCATGTATGTCACCTATCAGCCTGATCTTGCAGTACCAGGTGCTTCGGATGCCATTAGTCATTTAATGGATGTAGCCAGAAAAAAGAATGTGAAAAAAGTAGTCATTTTATCAGGTAAAGGAGAAGTTGAAGCTCAAAAATGTGAGCAAATAGTGGCCAATTCCGGATTAGACTATACTCTTGTAAGAGCCAGTTGGTTTATGCAGAACTTTAGTGAAAGCTTTTTATTAGATCCCATCATAGCCGGAGAAATTGCCTTGCCTCAAGCCACTGCAAAGGTGCCTTATGTCCACACTTCCGATATTGCCGAAGTAGTCGTTCAATCATTAATTGATGATAGTCATAATGGCAAGACTTATGAATTAACGGGTCCACAAGCAATGACTTTCTCCGAAGTCATTGCAAAAATTGCATCGGCTACCAGTCGTGATCTTCAATTCATCCCAATTTCACTCGAAGAATATGCTCAGGGAATGAAGGCCGCCGGGATCCCTGACGACTACGCCTGGCTGATCAACTACTTATTTAGAGAGGTATTGGGGAGCAAAGGAAGTGACCTGATAAGTACTGATATTGAAAAAGTCCTGGGGAAAGATCCCAGAAGTTTTGACCAATATATCGAAGAAACCCTAATGCAGGGTGTATGGCAAAATCCAGTGAGTGTCATGTGATCGAATAAAAAAAGTCCAAACCGGATAGTTTTCCCATCTGGTTTGGACTTCAAACGTAGCATTACATGCTACTTATTGATTTTCATAGTCTAGAAATTTACTAGCCCAGGGTATAAAATGCTTCATATTAGGAGCATCTGTATGCCCACCATCATGTTGTCTCCAGGCCAGATGTCCATCCAACATATCCGTATTATAGGGTGGCATCTCTTCCTGTAGATAATCATTTGAAACTCCCAGGTCCTTCGCTCCCAAAAGTTTAAAAATGCTGCCTGCGGCAATAGTGGCCATATAACTTCCTTTTTGATCCAACCAGTGAGCATCTCCCTTTTCCGGGATTCCATAGCTTATAAAGGTAAGCCGGGGAGCACACATGGCGATAAGGTCATGAGAATCTACATTAAGATCACAGCCGGTTTTCCTACCGAAAGATGCTTCTTCAGCACCGTATTTCATAAAGTTGCCAGCCATCCAATAATAGAAGCCGCCTGATAGATTTTCAACCGCTTCACCCCATACTCTGCGATGCAGCGTCGAACCACCTTTCCCGGATGAACCTATCAAACCAACAGCAAAACGAGGTTCAAAAGCCATAGTCACCAGGGCCGCTTTACCATAGCGAGAAACACCTTCGATACCCACTTTACTGGCGTCCACCAGGGTATCTGTCTCTAAATAATCCAGTCCTTTTGAGGCACCCCAGGACCACGCTCGCAGGGCTCCCCATTGTTCGGGTGTACGCGGCTGACCGTGATTTGTCAACCCTATGATTCCCCGCGTAATTCCGGCACCATTGTCAGCCTGTACACTTCTGGGGTCAATCGTGCAATATCCCCAACCAGCCTCCAAGAGCTCTTCTGTTCTTGATGGTGGTCCTTCCCGGGGTGCAAATCGACTTACTGCAGGTAGACGATAGACTGGTTGATATGCAGGATATTCTTCAAAAATTTCCTGTACGCTGGGGTCGTACTCTATCATCATTTTTTTAAATGCAGCATTTAGTTTTTCCATTTCTTCTGTTGGGGGCTGTGCAGGGGCTGGAAATGAGGGTCGACCAAACATCATCAGGACGGGTACAGGTCCATCGACATTGGCTGGCACCACCAACATCATTTTAATGTCAACATCAATCAACGGATAATCACTATTGTCAACATGTCCGATCACTTCCTTGGCTATAACAGGTATTCTTCCTACCCATTCCCGATCCGTAATCGTAACCTCCCATTCTACATCTGGCACATTATCGGGTATTTTGCCATATACTTCCGTTGCAATTTCCTCGGCAATTTCCGGACGTTTCTTATTCCACCAAATATCAGCGGAAGTGACCGCTGTCCCATCTTTTGTTTTTAATAAATCGGGTAGGACCGGGCAGGGATCAGCAATCTCGGGATCATAATTCGCATAATTTTCATGATCCGGATTTGAGCTAGCCCCCGGACGTAATTTGGTAATACCCAGTTGCTCCATCATATTAGCATGATCTTCCTCCGCGGTAAATGTCACTGGAGGAGGATAAATTCCTGTGTCATTCGATACCTGTTGCGCATTGACAACAAGGACAGTCCATGTCAGAATGACTAAAAATGTGCACTTCTTCATAGCAATCTTTATTAAAATATAGGTGTCAGATAAATTATTAATTCTTATTGATCTGTGCGAAAAGGTGAGGCTGGAATTCCCGCACTATTCCCGAGGTTTGGGTTATCCGGATTATTAGCCCAGGCATACCGAACGTATTTAGGATTTTTTATTTCATCACTCCTCACTTCTACTTTATCATTAACTATTTTGGCCACTGCCCAGACAAATCGCTTGTCCTCACCCGCTATTGCAAATTCGCTGAGTGCCTCTCCATCCAGAGATTTCAAGCCCTGACCTACAAAGTCGAATTCAACCACGATTTTGTCATCATATACTGACGCGGATCGGAAAATGGGTCCTGAACCTACGATAGTCTCACCGTATGCCACCCGGAAGGCATTTTCTGCCAGGCGCTCTCCTACATCTTTCTTATTATCCGGATGTATATCATTCCACTCACCCAGGTCGATGGCCACTGCCATCCCGGTATTGGGTTCTTGTAATGCCAGCATTTGTGCCTCACGCATCAATGCCCAATTACTTTCAGAAGGTAAGTAATCCACATCCAGGAAGTTGGGCAGTTGCACGTACAGAAATGGCAATTCACCCTGCCCCCATATTTTTCTCCAATTTTTGATAAGTCCACGTTGTAATTGCTGATAGGTCTCAGGACGACCTGCATTGCTTTCCCCCTGATACCATAAAAACCCCTTTATCTTGAAGGGAGTAGCAGGAGATACCATGGCATTGTACAAGGACGTAGGCTGATTCTGTGCAGATATGCCGCTCACTCTTTCACCTTCAAAAGGCTTGTATACATCTCCCACTTTGTACTTCCAGTATCCCTTCAGATCAACCGTATCATTTTCAGTAAAAATAAAGTAGGGCTTATCCGGGACGAAGCCACCCTTATTAAATCGATTGGTCACCCGAATTACAAACATATTTTTTCCAGCCTTGAGGAGATCTTCCGGTACCGGATATTTCCTTTGCGGATACTGATATGTAGTTTGTCCCACCAGGGTGCCATTGATATATAGTTGATCGGCATCAACGATTCTACCCAGAAAAACGGTCGCTGGCTGAGCCACCATGGAGGCAGGAATTTCAATTTGCTTTCTGTACCAAACTACCCCATTTAAATCCTTTGCTCCCTGATCTTCCCAATAACCAGGAATATTTATATTTCTCCAATTCTTGGGAATATAATTTTCATCATACCACTTCACCTCGCCTATTAGCCCTTTGTCATTTTCGGGCACTTGATTCTGACGACGAAACTCCCGGGCCGCTCGATTAGTACTATTCACGTAGGAGGTATCGCGATTTTTCTCGATGGTTTCCTGTATCGTTGGAAAATCATCAAATCCGTCTGCCCGAGTCCATGCTTCAATAGGGGTACCACCCACAGATGCGTTTATGATCCCGATCGGAACTCCGTACCTCGCATGAATTTTTTGTGCAAAGAAGTACGCAACAGCAGAGAAATACTGCGCATCATCAGGATTTGCAGTCTTCCATGAAATATCAGGAAAATCATCCTTAGGACCCGCCAGGGCGGTCATAGTAGGAATTAGAAACTGACGGATCTGAGGATTATTCGCTTCCGCAATATCCCTGGCGTATGTGACATCATGATGCCGCATTTGATGCACCATATTGGACTGACCCGAACAAAACCACACATCTCCTATGAGAATGTCCTTGAGGGTAATTGTATTTTGACCTTTGATGGCCATAGAGTAAGGACCACCAGCCTGCATGGGATCGAAAGTTACTGACCATGTACCAGTCTCTGTAGCCTTCGTTTTCTGCGTCTGACCATTAAAATCGACAGTAACCAGTTCGCCTGTCTCTGCCCATCCCCAAATCCTGGACTCTGCATTTCTTTGAAGAATCATGCTATCTCTCAGTATGACGGGTAGTGAAACATCCGCCAATACATGGATTGGAATCATTAAAATCAATAGCGGGAAAAGAATTCTCGACGAGATCACTTGATCGTGCACACACATAGAAATATACTATTAAATGTTATGAGGAGACGCATTTATATTTGTCCACCTTACACTTAAATTCAGGACTGACTATTTGCTCAACCTGAGCATATATTTCATTGAGGTTCCAGTAGTAAAATACAGCAAAAACCGAAGAGTACCTTAATACTTAGAAAGTAAGGTAACAAAATAGGTCATTTCTTAGGGAGCCCCTACCTCCTTTAACAATCCCTTGACAGGATTTAAAAAGTCACTATTACTTAAATTCATATATCAAGACATAAATCTCCTTCTATATGAGCGACTGTATCTTTTGTAAGATTGTCAGAGGGGAAGCTCCCTCCTGGAAAATCATGGAAAACGAGTTTGTATATGCCTTCCTGGATATTAATCCCGTAAGTCAGTATCACACATTGGTCATACCCAAGAAACATTTTGAGAACATCTTTGATATTGATGATCAGTATATTATGGAAATTTCTAAAGTGTTACGGCATCTTTCTCAAGCATATCAGAAGCAGGTCGGCATTAACCACCTTCAAATCGTGAATAGCAATGGCAGAGAGGGACAGCAAGATGTCTTTCATCTGCACTTTCACATTGTACCACGTTCATTGGGAGATGGTCAAAACATCCGATGGAGAACTCATCCCGAGTGGCGAACTCAGTTTGATCAGTGGCTGG
>JAUILM010000352.1 GCA_030432855.1 Bacteroidia bacterium | reverse complement strand
CGCCTAACTTCGTTAATATTTTATGATACTTTCGTCCACATCTTTTTGACATTCGAAATCTGAACATTACCCACTTAGGACATAACCGAAATATCTTTCCTCTTATACAGTCCTTGATTCACTTCCTTCTGATCAGAATCGAGAAGCAATAGCCTGACTTTTCCCTCGCCATGAAAACCCCAAAAAGTGTAACTTACAATGACAGTAAGCGCTGCCCCACATGAAGAAATCAATTTTCATTCTCTTCTTTCTTCCAATCATTACCACGTCGTGCTCAAAAAGACTTGCCTCCTCACTTACATCGAGCGACAAGATAGCTGGAGCCTATGACATTCTGCAGGATGTTTCATATGGGTCAGATGCACAACAAAACATGGACATCTACCTTTCTAAAAATGCAGCATCCACTTCGGCAAAGAACCTTACCATTGTCTTTCTGCATGGTGGAGGATATTATCTGAGTGACAAGACAGCAGAGGAAAGATACATTGAGCCTTACCTGGCAAAGGGGTATAACGTAGTCAACATGAACTACAGAATAAAGAGAGGAATCCCAATTGCCACAGCAGATCTCACGAATGCCCTAAACTTTTTGAAGGCCAATAACGGAGAGTATACATTGAACCTGAATAATATCATACTGACCGGATTTTCTGCCGGAGCTCAAATAGCCACCAACGTGGGCCTTTCACAAAACAACCCGGAATATCCCGATAAACTAGAGGACGGAATCAACATACTCGGTATTATCAACTTTTCGGGACCTGTAGATGGACTTGATGTCGTAGAAAAGGTTTTCATGGATCACGAGAATGCACTATTTCGTGAAATCGGAAGCGCTCTTTTTCCCTCTCATGATGATTATACAGCAAAAGAACAATTATCGATTTATGAGCCTATCACATATTTTGACAAATACGATCCGCCGATCTTTCTATGGCACGGAGGAAGGGATGATCAAATACCGTCCGAGACTTTTAGAAAATTTATTTCCCTATTAAATGAAGAGAAGGACCATGTTGAATATATTCCAGATGGCCTTCATAGTCCGAGTGATGAGGAATTAAAGGAAGCTTATGTAAGGATTTTCGAATTCTTAACAACACTTTAGATCCGGTGATCATACCCAATACTGATTTTTTATTATAAAAAAATGAAAAATGAGAAAGCATCTAGTACTACTATTCATCCTGTCGATTTCTATTTCAGGAAAGTCACAAATTTCAGACAGTCTTCTGTCCGCAGCCACAGAAAGGTATCCCATGCTGGAAGAATGCGCCCTACCCGGGTATTCGGAAAAAGTATTGTGTGGTATTCTGGAAGTTTATGAAGACTACACATCGAATCAGGGGAAAAAGATACCCATCGAAGTGGTGGTACTCCCAAGCAAAACTAAAAATCCGGATGCCTCTGCCTTTACCTTACACTGGGGTGGAAATGGGTCTGACGCGAAAAGCAAAGTATGGTTCATCAGGCCTGGAAGCACCGCTGACGAAATCCGAAACACACGTGATGTGGTCCTGATTGATGATCGAGGTACAGGTGCATCCAATATTCGATGTGCTGCGATGGACTCTTTAAAACCCTACTCCTATGCCCTGGCGTATGATGAAGACTTAATCCGGGAATGCCTGGAAGAGGTACGGGGGAAGGAAAACCTGCATCTCTATAACACACAGGGTGTAGTGAGTGATTATGATCAGGTGAGGCATTGGCTGGGTCTTGAGCAATTTGATTTCTACGGCATTTCTTACGGTGTAAGGGTAGGTCTGGAATACATGAAAACGTATCCAGATAGAGTGAGAACACTGACGGTGCAAGGATGTGTGCCTCCAGGCTTTGACTATGTAAATGAAATGGATATCGCCATTCAAGAGCAATTGGAAATTCTTTTTCAGCGATGTGAAAATGATTCCATATGCCATAAGCATTATCCAAATTTCCAACAAGAACTATATGAAACGAGAGACAGATTAAAACAAAATCCTGTACAGCTGGAGTATGAATTGGAAAATGGTGGAAGTAAGATGATCACCATGGATGATTTACTATTTCGAAGAATCGTAGGTCATCAAATACTCAATGGCAATGCCAATGAAGCAGTTCCTCTGCTCATCCATCGGGCCTACGAAGGCAACTATGCCCCTCTCATTGTTGCCGGAGGTAGTTTGAGTCTTGATATGCCCGTTTTTCTAAGTCAGTTCTGCCCTGAAGAAATTGATCGATTCGAATATCAGGAAAATTCGGCAGCGCTCTTTACCCAGGGTGCCATAGCGGAAGAGAAGAAAAAAGCCTGTGCCCTTTGGATGGAAATGCCCGCAGCAGATTGGTTAGATGAGTCGCTCGAGGGAAATTCTCCCATTTTAATATTGACAGGAGAGAATGATGCGAATACACCTATCCGGATGGGAGAACAGATTCGAAATGCGTTTCCGGAAAGAAGTTGCCACTTTGTTTTACCCTATCAGGGACATGCCAGCTCTGACGGCACCTGCCGCTTTGATATAATATCACAATTTGTGGCATCATCAGACCTACAGGCAATAGATACCTCTTGTCTGAGTCAAATAAAGCCCAATGCTTTCGCTTTCGAACTCAGTCTGACCCATGCCGATTTTGAGAAATTTGCAGGAGAATACGATACAGAAGACGCCGGCAAAATACTCTCACTATTTAAACTAAATGGCATTCATTATCTTAAAGATGAATACTCTCAATGGACCGGTCCATCACAGCTGCTATACAAGGGAAACGACACATTTGGCCTGCTCGACTGTCCCAACTGTCAGATTATTTTCGAAATGGAAGATGGTAAGCCGCTCAAGGTACAAAGGGTATATCGGGAAACCACGATTTTTGAACGGGTTGAATAAATTTTGACCACTAGTAAGAAAAAGTATTAGCAGAATACGCCTCTGATGCACTACTTCAAAATAATGATGAATACCCGAACTGAGTTTAATCATATCATGCCTTCCTGGGCGATGGAAAAATATACGATCCAACCATTTTTATGGTATGGATTAATACTGTTTTTTCTACTCATTTCATGCAATAGAGAAAATCCATCTCCACCCATGGTCGAAAAAAGGCCGGTTGAAACTACTCTGTTTGGAGATACGCGGATTGATCCTTATAGCTGGATGGGCAATATCGAAGATTCGTCGGTAACTGCACATCTCGAACTGGAAAATGCCTATACTGATGCCGTCCTGGCCAGTACTCATTTGCTCAGAGATCGATTGTGGGAAGAGATGAAATCGCAGGTGCCAGAGTCAGAGGAATTTCCTCCGGAACCAGATGGTCAGTATGAGTACTTTGACCGGGAAGAAGCTTCATTGGAATATCCCGTCTATCTACGAAGACCCATCCAGGGTGGAAGTGAGGAAATTGTTCTGGACCTCAATCAGCTTGCCAAAGGACATGATTACTACAATGTGCCTCACCATGCGGTAAGTCCTGACGGAACTCTGGTTGCCTTTCTGGAAGATACGAATGGTGATGATATCGCTGCATTGCGCATACGGGCTCTCGATGGTACATGGAACCGATTGATTCACCCTGAGGAGGTCTCAGCCTACGCATTGGCCTGGAGTCAAGACAACGCATCATTATATTATACACGACCGGACGCAACACAACGTCCCAGTGAAGTGTGGAAACACAACATTGGAAGTGATCCCGATACAGACATTCGATTATTTCAGGAGTTGGATGGCCGGTTCTGGGTAGATGTACAATCGGCACGTACTGATGAATGGATTTTTGTCCATTCGAAGGCGGATGATGCATCTCGCATTCTAGCAATCGACGCATTAGATACAGATAGAAATCCGCTTGAAATCGTCACTCTTGAAGATAGCATTCGGGTTATCGATATCCAGCATCTAAGGACTGATGCGCATGGAGGATGGTTTTATGTGGTGAATGATGGGAATGGGGCCAGAGACGGCCAACTTGTCCGAAGAAAAGTAGAGGGCTGGGGAGATCATCCCTGGGAATTAGTGGTCCCCGAACAAACGGGTGTCGAAATAAGGACATTTGCAGCGATTAAGGATTGGCTGGTTTTTGAGGAGAGACGTGATGGGCGGCGAGTGGTCCGAGTAATGCGGCATGATGGAAATGATGAACACATTGTTCCTAATGCCCCTGATCCCGGCTTCACTGCCTTTCACCTGGGTCCTGAATATGACCGGGATGCAATAGGCTTGATCACTTCCGGACCCTTGTCTGCCTTTGCCATTCATCAGTACAACCCCGAAAGGAGGAAACTCGCGACCGTTTTCCAGCGCAAGCCAGCTTTCGATGTTACTGAATTTGAAGCAGGTGTACATTTCGGAACGGCATCTGATGGCACTAAAGTTCCTGTGACCTTCCTACGACCCAAGAAGGTAGCCTATGATGGTACCTGCCCTACCATACTTACCGGATATGGTGCGATAGGTGTGATCATGGAACCAGGACATCACGTCTTCAGGGATTTTGCCAGTTTACTGGAGCGAGGATTTACAATCGCCATCGCCCATCCCCGAGGAGGAGGATACTATGGGAAACGATGGCACGATGCCGGAAAACTGGAGCGCTCGTTGGTCACCTTCACCGATTTTGTCGCGGCGGCTGAAGGTCTCTTCGAAGCCGGATTCACTAGCCCTGACAATCTAGCGTTGGTGGGTGGCAGCTCTGGAGGACTTCTGGTCTCAGCGGCCATCAATCTGAAGCCCGATGTAGCCAAGGTAGTTGTGGCACAAGTGCCCTTTGTCGACTGCCTGAATTCAATGTTAGATTCCACCCTCCCGGTCACGCAGTTAGACTATCCGGAATATGGCAATCCGCAGGAAGAAGTATATTACAAATCTATACGATCCTTTGCACCATATGAGAATATTGGTGCCTTCGACTATCCCGATATTCTGGCGACCGGAGGACTATATGATGCCAGGGTGTCGTTTTGGGAGCCCGCTAAGTGGGTGGCCCGCATACGTGAGCTTCGTACTGATCAAGATGGACTTACGCTCCTACGAATGCATATGGGAGCAGGACATGGAGGATCGAGTGCACGGAGTGATGCATTACTAGAGAGAGCCGAATGGCAGGCCTTCATTCTTGATCGAATGAATACCAATAAAATATGATCAAGTTCTTTCGAAAAATCAGACAACGACTGGTAGATGAAAAACGACTGGGCAAATACCTTCTTTACGCAATGGGAGAAATCGTATTGGTGGTCATCGGAATTCTGATTGCACTACAAATAAACAATTGGAATGAAAAACAAAAGGAACTTAGGAACGAGCATTCCTTCCTGATAGAATTTTCGCATGCCCTGGAGTATGATTCCAAACATTTCATGGGTAATGTAAATGAGCTGGAAAGACAACTGAAGATCATTGATCAGCTTATTCTTGAAGCCAACGATTCAATTGCCCCTGTCCAGGAGTACCCGGATAAGTTGGGCTATCTGCGATGGATAGTTTTCTTCAGACCGATCGCTAAAGAAAACCATGCCGATGAAATGAACCAAATTCTAAATCAAGAGATAAAAGCCAGCATAATTGACTATTTCAGGGCCGAAGAGTATGTTCGTGAATCAGTTTACGAGTATAGGGGAATTATTATAGATAAGCTGAGAACCTTTCTGGCAAATAATGGAATCTTGAATTCTATGTCCGTCCTGGAGGAGGATATCGAAATTCGAACCAATAGCATGATTAAACCCGATAAACTCAAAGAACAGCTAAAGACAGAGGAATTTGATCAGATCCTGTTCGAAACGCGCCTGAAAACTTTTGAGGCAAAAAAAGAACTGCAAGATCTGATAACCCGGAATCAGGAGTTAAGCCTAAAGATCACCAATTCTCTATGAGATCAATTATAAAGTACAGATCCATGATCAAATTCTTTCGAAAGATTAGACAAAGCTTAGTGGAGGAAAATCGCCTGGCTAATTATTACCTTAATGCATTGAGAGAAATCGTATTGGTTGGTCATCGGAACAGGCATTTGAGTACGAAAGCTGGCCGGGTAGGGTTTCAACCCACCGATTATGTTGCAGAGGCGTCCGGACCTGAAATCCTGGCCGCACTACTGGTCGACAATTGGCAACTTATCAAGAACACAAAGTACTATAGGCAATTCCAGGATGACTTAGTTTTCTTTGTGGCCATGAGTGAATGATAGAAGTAGTTTTAGTGTATTTTAGAAGAAATGAAACCACCATATGAACAATTAAGCATTAAATGCGGAGCAAACTAGCCTGACCTGATTGTATTTATCACTCCAGCATATCAAACCAAATACCATTATAATGAATAATATGAGTTTTTTCCTGGTGACTGTATTTACATTGATTGGCTTCAGTCTTTTTGCTCAGGCACCTGAGACCGAATCAACTCC